>CAYHLB010000008.1:0-7870 GCA_964357325.1 Candidatus Woesearchaeota archaeon | reverse complement strand
AGAAAGGAGTCCCTGTAAAATGGAATGTGAATGTCCAAGAATTAACAGGATGTAATCAACGAATTATCATGAGTAGCTATAAAATAAGTCAAAATATAAAACAAGGATTAAATGTAATTGAATTCACTCCAGATAAAGAAGGAACAATTGGATTTAATTGCGGTATGGGAATGTTAAAAGGAAGTTTTATTGTAACAGAATCAGGAACCGCAAGTGAAACTCAAGTAAAAGCAGCAACACCTAAATCATCAGGAACTTGCAATATGGGTGCAAACGGAGGAGGTTGTGGAGGAGGAGGAGGTTGTGGAGGTAGTGGTGGAGGTGGCTGCGGATGCAAATGAAAAGCATTTACAAATTAAATAATGGAACAGATAAGTGCTTTTCATTTGATAGAGGATAGGGGAATAAGCTAAATAAATATAAAAATGGTAAATTCAACTCAAGGTTGTCCAATGCACGGAGGATTATATGGTTCAAATACTCTGGCAACTAATATTTTTTGGGCTTTGCTTGGAGTTTTATTAATAATTTTTATAATATCTGGAATTTATTTCATAACACAAAAAAAGAGGATAAAATGAAAAAAACATCAATATTATTCTTCATAATCATAATAAGCATAACAGCTGTATTTGCAGAACCAGGATACACTCAGCAAACATGTGGAGGTATAAATGGAATGATGTCTGGTTATTATGGTCCAGGATACTCAATCTTAGGATGGATAACTTATATCCTAGTCATTCTTTTAATAATAGCTGGAATATACTGGCTGTTTAAAAATGCAACTAAAAAATAAATTATAAAAATGAAAAATCTAAAAGAACTAATCGAATATCCCAAAGAAGGAGTCTTAAGCAAAGTAATTCTTAAAGACCCTAAATTAAATATAACCTTATTTTGCATGGCAAAAGGCACTGAAATTTCAGAACATACTTCAACAAAAGCAGGATTTATTCATATTTTAGAGGGAAATGGAATCTTTAACTTAGAAGAAAAAGAAATAATAATGAAACCAGGTGAATTAATTATTATGAAAGAAAACCAAATACATTCATTAAAGGCAATTGAGAATACAAGTTTCTTATTAATCTTATACTGAAAGGAGGACAAAATGAAAAAACTTAATCTAAACATAAAGGGAATGCATTGTTCAAGTTGCTCAAAATTAATTGAAGGTGAGCTTCAAGATAAAGGAATAAAAGCACAAGTTCAAGAAAGTGGCAAAGCATTAATTGAATTTGATGAAAAGAAAATTACAGAACAACAAATCAAAGACACAATTAAAGAACTTGGCTATCAGGCCTAATTATAAATAAAAAAACATGAAAAATAAATTCATAATAGGAATAATAGCAATATTCCTTATATATCAATTAGCCATAATTGGAATGATGTATAATGAAAATTATAATCTACCTAAATTTTCAGTTAATAAAAACTATAACATGGTTTATCATCATTCATTTAAATCCATAAATACAAATTATTTAAATCATATGCATAATAATCCCCAAAGAAATATCATGAGAATAAATAATTATAGAGGATATTCAAATAATTATAGGAGTATGATGTAAAATGGCAGAAAGAGCAAAATGTGAAATATGTAATAGAGATTTTCCGAGTCTAGATGCCCTAAATATGCATAACTCAGTAAAGCATCAAGTAACAGAAAAACCAAGTAAAAAAAATTATAAATTTTACTTTACAATCTTTTTTATCATTATCTTACTTATAGCAGGATATTATCTTATTAATGGAGAATTTACAGGAAATTCAATAAATAATCCTAGTAATGAAAATACTCAAAAAATAACACTAAGTTTTAAAAATTATAATTATTATCCGCAGAGTATAGTTGTAAAAGAAGGAATTCCAGTAGAACTTACATTAGACAATTCGATAAGAGGATGCTTCAGAACATTTGTAATTAAAGACTTAGGGGTAAAAAAAACTTCTTCAAAACCCTCTGACACAATTATATTCACACCTGATAAAAAGGGCAGTTTTATATTCGCGTGTGGAATGCACATGGGAACAGGAACAATTATTGTTGAGTAAAATGGAAAATAAAAAACTCGGAGTATTATTGATTATTCTTAGTGTAATTGTTTTAATTTTGTTTCTAAATTATAATTTACAAATAAGCCGACAATCTATTGAAATAGGATGTTTTCCAAACCAAGACTGCAAAACAATTGAAAGAATGTTATCATTAAGCCATATTGCAATTGGAATATTTTCATTCATTCTTGCACTTGGATTTTATCTTTTATTTTTTAATAAGACAGAAAAAGCAATTTTAGAAAAACTTGAAAAAGAAAAAGAATTAAAAGTTGATGACATGAAGTTTAAAATATTAATGAAAGCCTTAGATCCTTTTGAACAAAAAGCAATTGAGGCTATACGGGAGCAAGATGGTATTACTCAAAATACCTTAAGGCTTCGTACAGATATGTCAAAATCCAAGCTAAGTATTGTTTTAAAGGAACTTGAAAAAAGAGGGCTTATAAAAAGGATAGAAAAAGGAAAAACTCTTTCAGTCTTTTTAAGAATTTAGCCTATAAACGTTAATAGTCCAATATTTTAATTCCTTAAGGCTTAAAGTGGGTTCTGTTCCAAACCTAAAATATATCTACCAATTAGAATTCTAATCTGTATGTTCAGTTTAAAAAAAATAATTAGCATATGGAAAATAATATTCAGCAAAAAAGAATATTTATTTATACTCCTTTTGGGATTAATTTTATTTTATATCTTAAATGTATCTATAAGCAGCTTTTGGATAATTATTTATTTTTATGAAACATTTAGTTTTTCACAAGCCTCAATTTCATTTTTAAATTTGATGCTTAACTTCAGAAAAAATATTCTCTTCTCGTCTTTTTTAAGCATTATAATAATTAGCCTTTTAAGTTCATTTCTTTTTAGTTTAATAATATACAATTTTCGATCTTTAAGAAAAAGGATTAATAAAAAAACTGGATTTTTTATGTCGATTGGAATATTTTTAGGGATATTTGCTCCTGGATGTGTTGTATGTGGAATAGGGATTGCAGGGCTATTAGGGCTTGCAGCAAGTTTTGCAGTTCTTCCATTTAAAGGAAAAGAAATAGGTTTTATTGCTATCTTTTTTCTATTCTTTTCTTTATTAAAGACAACTTTGGATTTATCAAGACCTTGTACTATTGATGATAAAAATGGGATAAAAAAGATTAATCATTGAAATGAGTAAATTAAAGCTCTATAAACGGTCTAGATGCCAAAAACAAGGTTTTTAGACGTTTAAAGGCTCATTGTTTCATAGATAAAATATATATCCAAACAGATTTTATAAAACACATACACAAAAAAATGATAGACGAAGAAAAAATAATAAACGATATTGAAAAGGAAGAACATAAAGTTATAAAAAGTATAAGAAACAATCCTTGGATTGCAGTTAATATTGTTTTAGGAATTCTAATTATAGTTTTATTAATAATGACATTTAAGGGGGGGTTAATTGAAAAGGTTATTTCGGATAATGATGCAGGAAAAAACTTAGTTCAATATTTAAATCAAAAAACAAATGGCGGAGTTGAATTTGTTTCTTCTAATGATAAAGGTGATTTATATGAAGTTAAGGTTAAATATCAAGGTCAAGAGATACCAGTTTATATAACCAAAGATGGAAAATATTTTGTTCAAAGTGCAGTTCCTTTAACAAATCAACCAATTATGGGAAATAATGTAGCTAATTCTAATGCAAACACTAATGCTCCTCAAGATGTCTCTAAATCAGATAAACCAATTGTAGAGGCTTTTATTTTTTCTTATTGCCCGTATGGATTGCAATTTGAAAAAGCATTATTCCCTGTCTATGATTTATTAAAAGATAAAACTGATTTCAGAATTATTGCAATTGGTGCAATGCATGGTGAATTTGAAAGAATTGAAACATTAAGGCAGATAAGTATTGAAAAGTTATATAACAAAGATAAATTATTTTCATATCTTAAAGAATTTGATGTAAACAGTGATTTAGGAAATTGCAGAGGAGAAGAAACTTGTTCAAGCAAATATCTTCCTGCAATATATACTAAACTGGGAATTGATAAGACTAAAGTTGATGCTTATATGAAAAGTGATGCTGAAAAAGTATATAGTGAGCAGGGGGCAAGAGCAAGTCAACTTGGAATAGGCGGCTCTCCTACCTTTGTCGTAAATGGAGTTCAAGTGCAAGTCAATAGAGATGCAAACTCAATAAAAGAAGCTGTTTGCAATTCATTTAATACTAAACCTGAAGAGTGCTCTAAAACATTATCAACAAATCAAGCAAATCCGGGATTTGGATAAGTAAAAATGACAGAAAAAACAAGATGCGAAGAGTGTGCTAGAAATTTTCCAAGTTTGGATGCGTTATCAATGCATAACGCTGCTAAACATAGTTCTGCAATCGTAGAGAAAAAGAGATTATCAAAAAAATCAATTATAACAATTATAGTTATAGCAATAATTTTGATTAGTGGTTTTTGGTTTGTTTATAATTCTTCAGGAAAAAATACTACTGGTAATGTAGTGAATGGAAATGTTCTTCAAGACAATAAAGATAGTTCTAATCCCCCAACAAATGATGAAATACAAAAAATAACATTAAGCATGAAAGGAAATTATTATCCTAATACTATAAGAGTAAAAACAGGTGTTCCAGTTGAAATCACTTTAGATAGTAGTGTTAGAGGATGTTATAGAAATTTTAATATTCAAGAATTAGGAGTCTCACAATCATCAAGAAGTCCTCCTGATACAATAAAATTCACCCCTAATCAAAAAGGGACTTTTAGATTTCAATGTAGTATGGGTATGGCAACAGGAACAATAGTAGTTGAATAAATATCTTTGAAAGGAGGAAATATAAAAAATGAACAAATATATAATAATCGGAGCAATAATCATTATAGCAATATTAGGAATTTTCATTGTAAAATCAATAACAGACAATGTTATTAAAACAAATTCTAATGTAAAGGAATTCACAATAAAAGCATTTCAATTTGGCTATTCTCCAGACACCATAACCATCAATAAAGGAGATAAGATAAGAATAAAAATAGACAATACAGATGTCCCCCATGGAATAAGAATCCCGGATTTAGGATTAAAAGATAATGAGGTATTAGAATTTACAGCAAACAAGACAGGAGAATTTCCTTGGTATTGTGCAGTTTATTGCGGAGAAGACCACATGGCTATGAAAGGAAAAATAATTGTAAAATGACGAGTTAAATTCTTATTTTATTTTTAGATTACTAGATATAAATAAATATACTAAAAAGTAACCTTTTGTAACGAGCTACTTGTTTCACACTAATTTTGTCTATTTTTACCCAAAAGTCAAAACCTTATCAGCCTCTTTTACTATTTGATATAAGTCTTTCATTGAGGAAATTGGACAAGTATCCCTACTATTCATTTGTCTTGATTTCATACAAGTCCCACAAGCAAGTATCTCTCCGCCTTTTGAAACAAATTGAATAACCTGTTCTTTAACATTATATTTTTCACTTCCTGCTTCAGATTCAACTCCTTTTGCTAATAAGAAAATCTTTACTTTGTCCCCCTCATTTAAGGCAAAATTAGCCAATCTATAAACATTCCAAACTGTTTCTGGTTCATTTGTGCTGATTATAATTCCAAAATTCATCTTTTTCTATTGTCGTTTTGCAATTGTTTAACTAACCATAGTATAAATAAAACAAGAGCTACTAAAATTAGAGCCATAAATAAAAATCCAAAAATCCACATTCCTCCAAATCCATAACTCCAATTGCCCATCATGCCATAACCACCCATCATTCCTCCAAAACCAAACATTCCTAAGAGTAAGAACACTGCTACAGCAATTATTATTCCAATTAGCAAATTATTATTATCTTTCATTTTTGACCTCCCTTATGAATTTCTTGTTATTTTCTAATCTTTCAGTTAGAACTTCTTTAATAATATCAAAAGCCATTATTATTTTGGGATTTGATAATCTGTAATAAATGTTTTTACCATTTCTTTCAGATAGAACTATCCCTTTTGATTTCATTATTGACAAATGCTGAGATATGTTTGCTTGGGTTAATTTTGACTTGTTTATGAGTTCTGTTACAGACATATTTTTATCCCTAAGCAAATTAAGAATTTCTAATCTTATAGAATTTGAAAATACTTTGCACATCTCTGCATGTAGGCCGTATATTTCTTTCATCAATATATTAGAATATTCTAATATATAAAGTTTGTGAATTTTACCTCTTTAACTACTAGAACAAAAATTAATTTTGATAATGCACGAAAATAATTCTAACAAGTATAATGCTTAATATTGCAGTAGTAAAAAGTTGTATCAAAGGACTGATACCAATCCCAAAGATTGTTGGCATTAAATTTGTATAAGCCCATCTTCCATTTGATAATGAATAAACTTCTATTATAGCTGCAATTATTATCCCAAATAAGATGATAATAAAATAGTCAGACCTCTTTGGACCTTCAATCCACCCCATATTTTTCCTAAACACTGAGATAATTAAAAATATTAATGATATTAAAACTAAGTCAGTTAAACTTGCAATAATAAGATGAAGAATTGAAGGTATGCCTGTTAAATCAGTATATAACCCATAATGAGAAAATTCCCAAATTAGATTTAATAAAAGAACGATTAAAGCTAATTTTATCAAAATTATTTTTTTCATAAGTATATTATAAAAACAAACTATTAAAATATTGTTATATGGGCCATACCTAAATTGAACTAGTGAATTCTTCGTGTAAACAAATATAACTTTATTTTTCTGTATCTAAAATATATCTTAATACTTTCAACCATATTTTCTTGCCCAATTATTAAGATTCTTAAAACACCCTAAAAGGTGTTTTCCAGAATCAGTTAAAGAATACTCCACTCTTGGAGGAATTTCATTAAATTTTGTTTTATTTATTATTTTTGCTTCTTCTAATTCTTTTAATCTTTTTGATAAAGTTCTTGAGCTTATCCCATTTATCTCTTTAATTAATTCATTAAATCTTTTCTTAGTATTCTTGTCGCCATTTAATTGACGAATAATTAAAAGATTATATTTCTTACTTAGAATATCAATAATTTTTGTAATAGGGCATTCTTTTTCCATATTATTTTATGACTTTACTTGCAGATACCATTATATTTATAAAGTTCCTTTTCTAAATAAAGTATAATTAGTATATAAAAGTTACTAACAAGAAAATGAAAAAAATATTAAAAAAATATTGGACATATCTAGTAATAATTTTAGTTTTATTTGGAGCATTCTATATTTACAAAACTATTACTGAAAAAGAAGTTAAAGGTCAATATGATGACTTAGCAAAATATCTTACAGAACAAGGGGTTAAGATGTACGGAACTGAATGGTGCCCCCATTGCAAAACTCAAAAAAAGCTCTTTGAAAGTTCATTTCAATATATTAATTATATAGATTGTGATAAAAATAAAAATGAATGTTTTACAAACGGGATAACTGGCTATCCTACTTGGAAAATAAATAATCAAACTTATCCTGGCGGGCTGTCTCTTGAAAGATTGGCTCAGTTAAGCGGATATAATCAAACAATATGATTTCTTTAGTTAATCTTGTTACAAAACTTTTATCACTATTAACTCTAATTAGCGATATTTTTTTAATTTTACTCTTTTACATGGCTTTAAGTAAAAGAAAATTTGAAAATAATTTTTTAAGGAAAAATGCGTTGCTTTTCGCATTTATAATAGCTTCAATTGCAACATTAGGAAGTTTATTTTATTCAGAAATCGCAGGTTATGTTCCCTGCAAATTATGCTGGTATCAAAGAATAT
>CAYHLB010000007.1:0-15059 GCA_964357325.1 Candidatus Woesearchaeota archaeon | reverse complement strand
CTTCTCACAATGAATACAATCAAGATTTTTATCTGTCATCTTACAACAACCCTCCAGAAATTATTCCGATATTATCCTTCGATGCCAAAAAAGCGGGAGGAGGGAATCGAACCCTCGTCTCAGACGCCACAGGTCTACATTCTACCACTGAACTACAACCGCCATACCGATTATTTAATTGAGTAAAACATGATATAAAAAACTTATTGTTTTTCATAATAAAACCAATAGAACCATTATTCCAAGAACTAAAAGCTAAGCTAGATTTATTGACTAATTCTCGAACAATGGGGATAACTCCCAATTAGTTTAGCTTTCATAAAAATAGTATAAAATAAGGACTTATAAACTTTTCTAAAAACACCCTTCATCAACTTCTTCAACTTCAGCTTCTGCTTTCTCAAGATCCATTGCAGCCTTTGTCAATAATTCTTTATCTTCAGAATCCTTGACTTCTTCAGCAAGTTCCTGAACAGAATCTTCAGCTTCTTTTATCTTTTGTTCAGCTTTATCAAATTTATTAAAATCCACTTTTTTCATATAAAGAAACAGAAATCTAACTTTATTAAGATTATGCTAATAAAATTCAACTAAAAATACTGATATTTATGAAGCCTTATTTACTATGCTTACTTTTCCCATCATACAAACATTACCGATACCCATATCACAAAATACCCTTATTCTCCAAATCTCTAATCAACTGCTTATTATCCTCAAACAAAATTGTTTTCATCCCCAATTCTCTTGCAGACCTTAAGTTCCATTCTCGATTATCAATAAATAAGACCTTTTTTCCAGGAAGTCTTAACTTTTTTAATAATAATTTGTAAATATTTGGATTTGGCTTCCTCATCCCAACATCGCAGGATATTATCACAGGCCTAAACCCCTTAATATCTTTCTGCAAAATCAAAGCCTCTTTAGATAAATACCATTGATCACTCAAAATACCAATCCTATAACCTTTTTCCCTCAATCCATAGGCAACCTTATATAATTCATTGTTTCTCTTAAAATGCTCACCATAGGCTGTTTTAAACAGTTTCTCAAGCTTTCCAACACTACATTTAAGATTGCTTGCCATAATATAAAGTGCCTTTCTACGATTTATCTTTCCCTCAATAGACTTTGCATAGCTAGTATCAATGGCATCAAACCAAGTATCTAAATCAATATGAAAAACATCTGCCATGAAATTATGAACTCCAAGAAGATGATGTCCACCAACCCCCTTTTCCTCATACTTTCCAAGGCTTAAAACCCCGCCTACATCAAAAATAATTGCGCGAATTTCAGATTTAACTTTCACCATTTTTTCTCACCCAAATAACTTAAATAAAAATCTCCTTCAGGAGAGATATTTATTGTTTTTAATCTAATCCTTTGCATTAATTCTTCAAACTCATCAGTTATCCAGCGATTATGTTCAGCATATTCATCTTCAAAGCTATTTTTCTTAGGATTTTTATCTTCTTCATATTTTTTCCTAAATTTTTCCTTGCTAACTCGTCTAAAATCATAGACCATAATTTTTGCATTTTCATTAAGCATTTCCCTCACTTGTCTTAAAACATTTATAATATCGCCAAAACCATCTGTTTTGTATTCCCGACTAATGTGAGTAGTTTGTCGTGGTTTTGGTGAGCTAGGGAAAATGTTAGTTTTCCCGTAATCTTCAACTTCATGCAAAACAAAGAAAAAAGAAACACTATCAAACTTTTCCTTCCCATAAATATTTTTTAAACCACTCAAATGCAAATTCTTATTATTATAAATTTTCTTTCCAAGAAGAATTTCATTTTTATCCATATCAACTCCATAAAATTCTCTTTCAGGATATTTATCTGCAACAATCTTCAAAAAAGCACCAAAACCACATCCAAAATCCAAATGTCTCTTTCCAATATTTTTCTTAAAATCAAATATCTTATTAAAATCAAGATATCTCTTTTTCCACTCTTTTTCAATAAATTCCAATCTATTGTAATCAATCTTCATTTCAATCAATCTCTTTTTATGTAAAACAGCAAAATACATTAATAAATCTTCTTAAAAATGAGGTGAACTGCAATTTTTAATCAATGATTAACAATACTCCCTAAGTTATATATACTTCCCTGCCCTATATAATTTATCATTCTTATTAATGAAATATAAAGCTGTATAAAATAATACATCACAGATATATAACTTATAAATACATATTATAAGGAGGTAAAAATGGAAACACAAATGATATATGATTTTGATGACAACTGCTGTTGTTCACCAGGAAGATTGTTTTTATCAAAACAAGAAAAAATAGAAGCATTAAATGACTACAAAGAATACCTAGATAAAGAATCTAAAGGCGTAGGAGAAGCAATCGAAACATTAGCTTCAGATTAGAGAATTTATTTTTATCTTTATTTTTTAATTTATAAAAATCAAAAACTGTAAGGGAGGTAAATAAATCAAAATGAAAAACATAACAATTTGGATAATTGGAATAATTGTAATATTGATATTAGTTCTGGGTTCGGTTGTAATCCTTGGTTTTCAAATGAATAACAATGCACCAACAACAAATACAAATCCCCCTATAACAACAGTTACCAATCCTGATACAACAAACAATAATCCTAGCACAACTCCAACTATGTCTCCTAAAAATTACAAGATATCAATTGAAAGTTATCAATTTTCACCTTCAACTATGACTATTAAAGCAGGAGATAGTATAACCTGGACAAACATGGACACTGTAGCACATACAGTTACATCTGATTCAGGTAATGAATTAGATTCTCCAAGATTTGGAAAAGGACAAACCTATACTTACACATTTAACACACCAGGTACATACAACTATCATTGTACTCCCCATCCCTCAATGAAAGGAACAATAATAGTTAAATAATAAATTAAATGGAGGTAAAATAATGGAATATGAAATGGACTGTGATGATGGTTTTAGAGTGCATAGCAAAAATAAAGACGAAGTAGTTAATATGGGAGCTATGCATGTTATGACCATGCACCCAACAATGAAAGTCTCTGGAGAAGAGATAATGAAAAAAGTGAAAAAGATGTAATTAATTTTTTCAGGAAAAACTTTTTGTTTTTTCTGCCCCAAAAACCAGTTAGGTTTTTGGGGGTTCTTTTTTATTTTATACAGTTAAACTAAACAAAGCAGGTGGTAAAAAACATATCTCAGGAGAGATAAAATGAATAAAAATCCAATTTCAAGTTGGTTAGTTTGGACAATTATAGTCTTATCAGTAGCAATAGTCACAACAATACTTGGACTCGGATTAATTTCAGAGGTTTCATTAAAAATAGCAAAATCTCTTGGGATAATCTTTGTAATATTATTCATGACTTTAACAATAGATCGTATCAAAAAAATAAAATAGTTTATTTTTAAAAAATTAAACTCAACTAATAATTGAATGTAAGGAGGACGAGCATTTTCAGATGTACAAATAAAATCTGGAAATGTGAGAAAACAAAAATGAAAATGACAAATATAAAACACCAACATGTAGTTCCAAAAAAAGGAATGTGGGCAACTAAAGCAGAAGGAGCTCATAAACCCACAAAATTATTTAACTATAAGGAAGATGCTGTTGACCATGCTAGTAAAATCGCAAAAAAGCATAAAGGATGTATAATTATCCATGATAATAATGGTAAAATTGAAGATGTTAAATGCAGAGATAAAATTTATTCAATAGAAGTGAAAGGAATATATCCAATAGACCCTATTATGGGAAATATGCCAATTTAGATAACTAATTAAGTCATTTCCCGGGATAAAAATGCAAAATAAGCATTAAATAAATCCAGGAGGTAACAAAGATGATGCAAAAAAACATAATGAAAGTTGATTGTAGTGAAGATGAATTTTCAATTCAAAGCCATGACCAAAGAGAACTAATTAGATTAACAAAAGAACATATTAAAAACATGCACCATGAAAAGATTAGCGATGAAGAAGTAAAACTAATGATTCAAATGGTTTAAATTATTAATTTTTTATTTCAACTTATTTGCAAATAAAAAACTATAAGAAACATCATCTATTCTAGACCTATTAGAATCATCAGTTATAACATAAACAATATTTTTCTCATCCTGTGGAAGAATCATGATATTATAGTTAAGGCCAGCTAAATAAGATACTTGAATATAATTAGGGTCAGATATTTCTTTGTCAATTATCTCATCAGCAATATCATACATATCTCTGAGTTTTATTGGAATTTCTGCATTATAATCTTCATTTAATACCAAAGTCTTGCCATCTTTTGCAATAGAAATAGGAATTTTCGCAGAGATTCTAACATAATTTTTTTCAATATTTACTTTTGCCAAAGGTTCTCCAATACTTAAATTCAAATCAGGAAAACTATTATAATCAATACAATAAGGCAAGCTTAATTCAATATAAGATGAAATTTCCCTTTCAATATCTCCTTTTTGAGGAAGTGTTTTTCTTCCCTCATAATAACCATAAGCTACATCAGAGATATTTATCTTAATAAATTTCTCAGGAAGTTTAACATATCCCCCTTGGAGCCCGATAATTCTTATTGCATCAATTCCTCTTTGTCTTATACAATCATGAAAAACAGAGTTAATCTTCCCAGACTCTGAAGATAAATCCTTGTTTATATATCTCAAGATGCCTAAATCCCCCCTATTAAAAATAAAAACAATTGTCACAGATAAAACCAAAAGTAAAGCAATTATTATAAAAATCGAAATCTGCGCTTTTTTCATTTCATTCCCATCTCTTTTTTCTTAAATTAATCACGAATTCTTTGTTTTTTAATATTTCTAATATCTCCAGTTTCAAGTTCACCTGCAATAAATCTTTCTCCATTACTTGCTTCATATAGTCCTTTTTCTAATTGCTTTATTTCACCTTTTGCAACAGCTTCAGCTAAACATTTTTTAATATTAATAAACTACTAGATAATAGTAACAAATAGAAAGGTTTTTAAAACATCTTCTTATTTATATTTTATGGAACTAACAAAAAAACCGAGAATTATTAATCTATCTGGAAATCCATTAAAAATACCATATCCTTTAAAAGGAATGGAAAAATTAATTATTCTTCCAGATTACTCTCCTGGAAGAGGAATTGTTCCAACAGGATCTGTTGCAATATTTGGAAGAGAACATGTAATCAATCCAGAATTTATTGGTCCAGACATTGGTTGTGGAATGATGTTAACCAGATTTACTGATAATCTAAAATCAGATTTAAAAAAACTAGCAGAAGAAGCTCATCAAGAATTAAAAAAGAAGAAAAAATCTTTAGGAACATTAGGGGGTGGAAATCATTTTTTAAATTTTTATAATATTACTGATTCTAATTCCAGTGATTTCACACAAGAAAACTTATTTATTTTAATACATACTGGAAGCAGATTAGAGGGTAAAAGAGTTTTTGAATCAGGATATAAAGGGAGTCAATATTTTGAAGAACATAATAAAGCACTTGAATTTTCAAGAAGAAATAGAAGAGAATTAGCACATCTTATTGAAAGATTGTCAAAAACTAAATTAGAAATAATATTAGATTCTACTCATAATCAAGTTTCATATGAAAATAATCAAATTGTTTATAGAAAAGGAGCAGTAAGAGTTAATTCAGGAGATTTAACAATAATTCCTTCAACCTGTACAGGGGAGGCTATATTAGTTGAAGCCTTGCCAAAAGTATCTGAAATTGAATTTTCAATGTGCCATGGAACAGGAAGAAAAATATCGAGAAGCGAGTCAAAAGAATTAGATCCTTCTCTCTGTTATAGAAACATAAATGAAATTTGGCCATTAATCCAACCATATGTTATTAAAGTTGCTACATTAAAACCACTTATAAGTATTAACTAAAATGATATCAATTAACATTCCAAAAGCAGAAAGAAAATCTAGAACAGATTTAGAAACACTCTCTGAATCTTTATCTGAATCTATTCCAAAACCATATGAATTAGGAGATTGTGCTAGTATTTGGACCCCCTCTACAACAGGATTATGTTTTACCTATGCAAAAACTGCAGGAATTAATTCTAGTAATCAACTAGTTGAAGTGCATTATTTTAGAGAATTAAGTTTAGATACATATAATATTCAAATTGCTTCTTCAACAAACCAATTATCAGATTTATTACAAAAAGCTCTAGAAAAAGATAATCCTTCTCAAAAAGACATAGAATTGATAAAGCAAGTTTTTGAAAGAGTATATAAAGAAAAAATAGTCCTGAGAAAATCTCCAATTCACAGAAGTTTAAAATCAACTAGATTTATAACAGATTCTGTAACAATAAGCAATAATGGACCAATAACCTATGTAATAACCGGGTTTGAAAAAAGTTTTGATGAATTAAACTTTCATAATTCAGGAACTTCTGAAAAAAAAGATTCCCAATTTGGTTATGATCCAAAAACATCTTTTTTAAAAAAAGGCCATTATGAACCATGTCTGCCTTTAATTAGTAAAGGCCCAATATACATAGATGAAGAATCAATTAAGAGAAGAATTAGAAGGTCTTTGCAAAGCTGTATAAATCAAAATCAAGAAGAAATAAAAGAGGGTACAGTTAAGTCAATTGAGCTAAGATTTTTTAATCAAGGAAGTTTGCAGAATTTATTTTTTTATTTCTCTGAATGGTTGCAAAAAAAATTATAATATTATACCTTACCAATTAATAGGTTTGTAGAATATATGAATAGTAATATCAGCATCACTAAAAGAACCATCTCCCCTTACAATTCTTCCTCTTGGAATTTCCACATTTATATGAGGAGGTATTTGCATAACTGATTGAGAACCATCTCTTAATTGAAAGACCTGATTACCCCCTTGAACATCTCTTCTTATTCTCCCTACATAAGAACTAGGTTTTGAAGGATCTTTTAATTCCAATTTATAATAAGAACTAACTATATCAAAATTATTACCCCCATAGGTATCAACAACATATTTTTTTAATAATTCTCTTCCAGCTATTTCAGCTTCTTCAGGACTATTAACCCAATAATTAAGACTAAAACTGGGAGTTTTTTCAACCCTCAATGCCTGATCAACATCTCCAAGAATTTTTGAAGGAACAACAACAGAAGGATTAACATTTGCTTCACCTATAAATCTTGTAAATTGAAAGTCGGGTAAATGAAAAAATTGAAGTTCTTCCCTGCCTAAAAGTTGTTGTATATCCCCAATAGCTATGATCCTTAATTCATTATCATTCCATATCCATTTACTCGCAAAAAATCTATCTTCAAGTGAACTAATTTCAGAATAAACTTCCTTAGTGGGATTATTCAAAAGTTTAGCACTAACAGATTGATATTCTTCTACATCTAAAAATCCAAGTCTATACATAGCTTCTAGTTTACCAGGATTATTCAGACCAGTAAACATTCTTTGAGCTTGTTGAATTTCTGTAGAATAAACAATTCCTTCAGGAAGAATAGTATTTAAATTATCAAGAGGATTAGCAGAAATAGCAGTTTCGATTTGCCTAGTAATCTCAGGATTTCTTGCAAACCTAACACTGCTACCAGGATTCATTCCTCTTATTTCCTGCATAGTTCCTACCATTTCCTGCCTATACATTATATCTAAACTCATTTCATCTAAAGCAATACCCCTCTTCATTCTTCCAACAATCTTTTGAGCTTCAGCTCCAGTTTCAACCTCACCTGCAATAAATCTTTCTCCATTAGCTGCTTCATATAGTCCTTTTTCTAATTGCTTTATTTCACCTCTTGCAACAGCTTCAGCAAGTCGTTTTTCATTATTAATAAACTACTAGATAATAGTAACAATTAGAAAGGTTTAAAAGGCAAAAAATATAACTTACAATGCTTATAAATAGATGAAACTAAAAAATGAAAATTCATGAAAATCCCAGGGCAATTAGACCAGAAAGTGAACTAGAAAAAACAATAATTTCTTCAGAAATATTCTTAGAAGCTGCTAGTTTTGGAAATGTAAGAAAAGGGCATGAAGAAGCACAAGTTGGAACTCATATTAAACAAATACATGATTACATAGATAAACAATACTGGGAATTACAAAGAGAGGAGTTAAGGTTGCTTGGATTGCTTCATGATCTTGGAAAATATAAAGTAAAATTAAGTCAAAATGGCCATGTTATTGGAAAAGGACATTCAGAACTATCAGTTGAAATAGCAAGAGGGTTTATATCTAATGAAGAAATATTAAGAATTATTGGGATTCATGATAAATATTTCCAATTTTATATAGCTTCACAAATTGGAAAATTTAAACCAGAAAAATTTATAAGAACTTACACACAAACTGATTTAAATCTTTTAACAAAATTTAACTATGCAGATAGCAATAATAGGGAAAAAGATTCAGTTGTATGGTATGAAGATAAATGTCAGGAACTAGGATTAAAACAAGATAAAATTTATGAACAAGAACCAGGAGTTTTGATTTAAAATGGATATAACTGATTTTGATTTAAGGAATGTAGATTTGACAAGCAGAGTTTTCCACTCAGAAGTATATGGGAGAGATTTTCCCCTTATAGCTCCAGAAAGAACTTATGTTAAATTAAGTGAATTACCAAAACCAGCTATTAGAGGACTTTTACCTGAATTTAAAGGAAAATTACCTGGAAGGAGTTTAAATTCTTCTCATTTAGACTCAGAAGAATTTTATAGTGATCCAAATTTTCAGCAGTTTTATACTTTAATAACTCAATTAACACCTTCAGACAAATTGTTATATATTTTCTTTAGAAATGCTCATCAAGATAAAGGGATAAATGATTATTTAGAAGCTATGCATGAATCAGCAATCTTAAGGCAATGTGCAGATTGTGAAAGCTTAGATGAAGAAATTGAAAAAAGTTTTGGCACTCAATTTCAAACAGCATTAAAAGAATCTGAACAATATTTTCAACAACCGGTTCAAGATTTTGAATATCTTGGAAAAAGAAAGATATTTAATGAATATACAAAAAATAGAATGTCTATGATATTTGATTCACTGGCATTCATGAACTCTAAGGGTTATTCTCCAAAAGATTTCTTTGAAATTGCCTCTCAAAATAGAGTCTATCCTCATTTTAAGCATTCTCAAAATGTGCTAATTAAAACTGCTGAAGAAGTAGTTTTAGGATAAATCAATATACCAAAGACTTTTTTACAACTACAAAATCTGGATGTAATTTTAAACCTTTAATTTCAGCATATCTTTCAAATGCTTTAATAGCATTTCTTGTAAACTCTTCAGGATTTGCAATATCATAATAATGTCCAGTAAATGCATTTATTGCATAAACCATTCCATCTTTGAATGTAATTTCTCCTGCACCAAAAACAGGATTTCCTCCAGCTAGTACAGGATGTGGTAAAGAAGTATATCCTACTGTAGGTCTTGAGGCAAGTCCAAAATTCCCTTGATTATCAATAGCCCATATAAAAACTCCATTTTCTTCCCCAGCTGCCTTTCCATAGAAAATAAATCTTCCATCTTTAAGATTATTTTCTAAATTAACACTTCTTCCAACATTTCCAAAATAAGCATCTCTCCAAGCCTCATAAGTAGTATAACTATTTTTTCCACCAGGTGTTGTTATTGTAGGATTCCTATTAAAAATACCCTCTTTATCTTTATAATCTTTTTTTAATCCATTTTCATTAATTGGATATTCTCTAAATTCTTCTGTTTTTGCCACTTCTAAAAATCCTTGTTCTTCTTTTATACCTCCACTAGATTTCGCATTTATAGAAGTGCTACCACTCCAAAACTCCATACTCTGTGAAGTCTCTCTAGTCCTAAACCGAAAACCAGTCGGAGCAGAACCTTCTTCTGCAAGGGTTATTCTTACATGTTCTGGAATCTCTTGTTTAATTTCTCTTAATTGACTGCCTTTTAATTTTTGATAACCAAGTGAATTCCATTCTGTTTCTATTCCAGTTCCTTCAACCCTATATCTTGGATCATCAGCCAATCTATAAATCATATTTCTTGCATCATAACTTATAGTGTCTGCTGCATTCTGTCTTCCTGTATAAACAACACCATATTTTTCAAGTAATTTATCAATTAGTTCCTGCCCTCTTCCTTCTCCTCTCACATCTGTCGTAATAGTTCTAATTGCTATTCCTTCTTTATAAGGAGTTATCTCAGCAAGTACTAGTCTAGCTCCACTTTCATCAACTAATTGAGCACCTCTTCCTTCTGAAAATACCTCTAATCTTCCAGGATTTCTTGCAAACCTAACACTGCTACCCGGATTCATTCCCCTTATTCCCTGCATAGTATCAATCATATCCTGCCTATACATTATATCCAAACTCATCTCATCTAAAGCAATACCTCTCTTCATTCTTCCAACAATCTTTTGAGCTTCAGCTCCAGTTTCAAGTTCACCTGCAATAAATCTTTCTCCATTAGCTGCTTCATAAAGTCCTTTTTCTAATTGTTTTATTTCACCTTTTGCAACAGCTTCAGCTAATTTCTTTTCTGCAAAACCCTCTAAAATAGGTAGTGTTTTAATTTCACCTTTTTCAGCAATAACAGCTACTCTTTCAATTCTTCCTCCAAGAGATGAAATAAGAGTTTTTTCAATTTTTCCAACTGGACTAACTAATCCAATAAGCCCAGTGAAAGAAGCAAGTTCAGAACCTGGAATCATTTCACCTATTTTGCCAGTAACTCCAAAAATTGCAGCCTGCTCTGCAATAAATATAGCTGCTTTTCCTTCAATACTTGCAACTGCTTTTATTTCATCTAATGCTTTTAGTGCTCTTCCAGCAATAGGAACTTCTCTAGCTAATACACCCATCCATCCAACAGGAAATGCTAATATTGCACCAGTTTCCCAATTTAATAATCCTCCAACAATTGCATCTGATAAACTTCCAATTTTAGGAGCATTCAAATAACTTTCACCTGTTGAAAACCTAAATTCATCAGAAACTTCAACAGGTTTATTTGCATAATCACTTAATTTTTTTCCATAAAATGTATCTCCTACTGCAATTTTTACATCACCTGCTGTTGCCAAAATATCTCCTGCTTTAGATTTATCTCCTGCTGCAACAAGCAAAGCAAAATCAGGATTGTTTCTTAACATTTCTAATCCCTTTGTATATAATTTTAACCCCCTATCATCTCCACTATACTTTCCGCTTATTGTAGTTCCAAAAGCTCTTGCAACTATTTCATTTCTTTCACCAATTGTTCCTGCTCTTGCATATTCCTGAAACAATCCTTTTTCAATAATTTTTTGTGCTGCTTCAACTCCTTTTTTTAAATTATCTTTTATTCCCCTTACTTCCCCTAATTCAGTTTGAAGTTCCTCATTTGGATATCCTGCAGTCAAATCAGGAACTGCTCTTGCAATCCCTATTTTGCTATCTGCCATTTTAGCAATAGAACTAAATTCTTGATCAATCTTAGAATCAATATTCCTTAAATAATTTGAATAAGCATTTTGCAATAAAGCATTAGTTCTTTCATCTTGGGGAGAAAGTGAATAAGCATATTCAAGATTCTGCAATGCTTTTGCTCCTCTTCCTTCTAAACTATCAATAAGTCCAATTCCAGCATAAGCATTTGAAATAATATCCTTGTTTATTCCTTTTCTCATAGATAATACATAAAGCTCATCTCTTGCTTTTCCACTTTCTCCAATAGCAAGATAAGATTGTGCAATTCCAAGACTTGCCTCACTATACTCTTTAATATTTTTTATATTATTATTTTCATCAATAGATGATTTTTTTACAGCATCATAATAACTAATAGCTCTTTCAAAATCCAATCTCATTGATTTATATACATCAGATTCAGTTATGCTCGTTCCAGATATGCTTATCCCTCTAAGTGTATCAACAGCATCTCTCCCAGAACCTCCAGCTCCAAAAGAATCTCTATATAGTGTCCAATGACCTCCATTTAAATTCTTAAATGCGTCAAGACTATCGCCTTTTTCTTTTAAAAGAGCTTTTGCAATTTCTAGTGAATAAGCATCTCTTGAAACAGGAAATAATCTTTCAACACCATCAACTATTCTTGACTGAAATTCAATTCTATGCCCATTCTCTGTTTCTAAAAAGAAATTGCCTCTTTCAGGCAAAGATTTTGCACCATCTGATATTTTTAAACCATATATTTTTCCAATTTCAAGCCTTGCAAATTCTCTTGTATCAGGATTATCAAGAAATTTTTCAATTATTTTTATTGCAGCATCAAAATTCTTATTATCTAAATTAATTATATTTTCAAGTTTTGCTTTAGCAAGTTCATAAACTACTCTTTCTTTAGGATCTTGAGTAGTTTTAATTTTTTCATCAATTGCTTTTATTCTATTTTGTATAGATAAAGGGTTATTCAAAATTTCTTCTCTGTCAAATTTATAAAGATCTATTACAACCTCTGTTTCTTTTCCATCTTTATAAGAGCTTATTGTATATTTTCCAAAAAACTCATTGATTTCGCCCCTGATTTCTTCATTTCCTTTATATACCTGAAAACTAAATGACTGGAAAGTTTTTCCAGAAGAATCACTTCCTAAATTTTTAAGTAAAAGTTTAACATTTCCATTTTCAATTAAAATACTATGTTTTTCATTATCGATTATTGCATTTCCAGCTTTAAGCTCAAAATTATTTTTCTGGCTATCAAATTTCACATAAGCATCATTGTTTTTTCCCTCATAATTAAGATTGCTGAATTCGTCAATTATCTTTGTTTTTTCCTCTATCCCTAGTGTGTTTTCAGCATTAGTTTCTCTTTCTTCTTCTCCGCCTTTTATAGAAAGTTTAACTATTCCTTTTGCATCAACATTATAATTTTCATTATTTCTTGAAAAAGAAATAGCAGGGACATTTGATTTCTCTATATTCTGTCCTTTTAAAAAAACATCTAAAGATGCATCAGAACTGCCAATATAACCTTCATATCCAGAAAAGCTTGTTTTTCCTTTTGATTTTATAAACTCAATTTCACCTTTTTCATCAAGTTTTGCAGAAAAATCATTTGATTCTAGAAGATTTCCTCTGAAAAATAAATTAGTGTCTTTCCCAGATATTTCTCTTTTTTCTAAATCAAAAAGAATCTCTCCATTTATTGAAGCGCGAAACTCATATTCAGCTTGTTCACTTGAAAGTTTAAAAATTCCACCTTTTCCACCTTTTGCTGAAACAAATTTAGCATAAACTATCTTACCATCTTTATTAAGTTTAAAATTTCCATTTTTTACACCTACTAATTTCTTTTCATCAGCTTCTAAATCCCCTTCTCCCTTGATTTCAATGGTTTTACTTCCATCTTTAATAACAAAAATTACCCTTGAACCTATTTTTAAATTAGATACCTTATATCCGCTCAATTCAGCAGCAACTATACCAGGAATTCTGCTTTCCAATATCAATCCTTCAGTAGTTTCAGTAACATCAATTCCATCAGGAATTCTCGCAATAACCTCCCCATTTATAGAATATATCTTATATTTAATATCCGTATCTAGAGCAGATAATATATAAACAAAAAAAAAAAAGAATATTAAAATAAATACCCAGTATAAATGTACTATTATAATTTTTAAATTCAAAATTTCCCATCTTGCCAGCTTTTAAGAATATTAGTAAAAACTCTATTTTCATCAACTACTCCACCACTCTGCAAATAACCTTTTCTTTTTCCTATTTTTTCAATTATTAAATCAAAATCTTCTTTCTCATTGTCATCAATGATAATATCAAAATATTTTTCAAAAGCTTTTTTATCATTTTTCATAAACATCTTTATTATACCATAGCTAACTGTGTCTAAATTTCTTATTTTTTCAATATCCCTAGCTCCAATCAAGCCATACCTTAAATCATCATCTGCTTGCAAAGGAATAACTCCAGGGCTATCAATTATTTTAATATCATCACTTACTCTTATCCAATGCATCCCATGAGTTGTTCCTGCTTTCTTACTAACCTTTGCTTTTTTCTTATGTGCCAAACCATTAATAATACTGGATTTTCCAACATTCGGATAACCTAAAACTCCAACTACAATTTCTGCATTTGGAAGTCTAAATTTATATCCTTCAGAAGTTCCATCATCAGTTGGAAGAATTCTCTTTCCATATTTCTTAAACTCTTTTCTAATAGTATATAATAAAATTTTATAAGAACTTTTATCTCTATTAGAAACAAACACTACCTTTTCTTTACCAAACATGCCTAGATTCTCCCTTAAAACCTCTTTTTTAACAAGATCACTTTTATTAATAACATAAATCATAGGCCTTCCAATTTCTTTAATCAAATTTTCAACTTCCTCATTCCTAGATAATCCAATCATCCTAGCATCAATTACTTCTAAAACAACATCACTTTCTACAATAATTCTCTTTATCACATCCCAATAGGGAATTATATTTGTTCTTTGCTTAGGCCTTCTAGGCATATATTTGTTAATCATAATAATACTAAATTCCAAACCTTTATAAACCTAGTTTAATCATTGAATACATAAACAAATATATAATAGATTATATGATTGTCTGAGAAAAATTTAGTCCAATAGACTATAACTTTTTCTCGAAAACAGAAAACTAATACAGTTTTGTCAAGAACCTACGAATTCTTGATCACCCAAAAAATTGAACTAAAAAACAATTTTTTGTGTCAATAAAAAACCTAACCAGTTTAGCAATATCTATAAGTTATTTATATAGTTAAAAGCAAAAATGATAAATGAATATAAAACTAGTGTTAATGAATTTGTAAAACTAGGCATTAGTAATGAATTACTAAGGGCATTAGAAGATGAAAAATTTGAAAAACCAACTGAAATACAGGAACTTTCAATTCCATTAGTTTTGCAAGGAAAAGATGTAATAGCAAAAGCATCAACAGGTTCTGGAAAAACACTTGCTTTTGGTTCAACAATACTTCAAAATACAAAAAAAGACTTTGGCATCCAATCCTTAATTCTAGCACCAACAAGAGAATTAGCAGAACAAATCTCAAAGGCACTAGTAAAGTTCTCAAAATATAAACAATTATACATA
>CAYHLB010000006.1:0-15710 GCA_964357325.1 Candidatus Woesearchaeota archaeon | reverse complement strand
AGATAATCTTGGCTGCTGCGATATTGCTAAAAATTAAATCTATTAAACTATTAATAATCGTTCTAATAATCCTTATTGTTCTATTAGCTATTGTAATAATATCATTTAATAAAAAAATTTCTGGAAATGTTATTTTCAACCCAACAATACCAACAAATTGTTCAAATGACCGTATAAAAGCTCTATGGGATTCTATTTTTAATGAACCTTCCACAGACATTCAAATATTTACAAATACAACTGAACAAAACAAATGCAGTTCATTCATAGCATATAAAATAAGAAATAATGAAGCATTTATTTTAAACGGAGCAGATATTTCATTTAATTTCCTTGTTCAGATGAATATGACTGCAATAATCGGACTAAGGGGAGATTTCACAAGTGAATACTTAGGTATCTTAAGTGCAATTTCAAACTCATCAAGTGATATAAAACTAAACACAAATTCAACAGATAATTCTATAATGCCAAGCATATATATAAATACAAGAACAGTTAATTTAGAACAAGCTAATAATAGTTTTAAAACAAGTTTTAAAGCAATTCCTGGAAATTGGTCAACAAATAATTCAGATCAAAATAATGTATTCTACCTATATGAAGAAAACACAACAGACCCTTCTACAAATACAACAAAAATAAACTTAGGAATATCTCTTGCAAACTCAACACTTGAATCAATATTTTTTATTAAAACAACAATATCCATCCCTCCTTGCACCCCAAATTGGCAAGAACACAACACTACCTGCAATTCTTCAGAAACCCTACTAACCTATTACATAGATTCAAATTCCTGTGGAGATAATTCCCCTCAACCATTAAATAGAACTAAAAATTGTGATTTTAATAATGATAGTGTATATGGAAATCAAGATAATTTTAAAGCAAAAACTGCAGTTTCAATGAATGAACAGGTATTAGCTTACATTAATGGGACATCTAATTTTAGTTCGCAAAATTTCTCAAATAAATATCTAGAAGTAAAAATGAAAAATTCAAATTCAACATACTTAGATTTTTATTGGAATTTTTCAATCCCCTTGGATTTAAATAATATTTACATTGAAAAAAAAGCCTCTGGAAATAAAAGTTATATGCTAATAAAAAATCTCAATGCAAACAAAACAGCCTACATAAATTCACTAGCAGATACAAGAAAAATCTGTGTTAAAAATGAAGAAATTAATTCAATTTCTTCTATAGGTATCAATTGTGATAAAAGGAATGAAATACTTTTATCTTGCCCAGAATCTCGCAATGGAATTTCTTGTGAAGTAATTAGAAATACATTTAAAATAATGGGTTTAACTAACTCAGGAATAATAGAATACATTGAAAATGAAACCTGCATTGAAAACTGGAATTATTCTTCATGGTCCAACTGCATTAATAATACTCAAACAAGAAATGCAACAGACCTAAGTTATTGTGGAACTACTCTAAATAAAGGTGAAACAACTAAATCCTGCGGAACTTCAATTCCCGATACAACAATTAATTCTTCCTGCACTCCATCTTGGAATTGTTCAGCCTGGTCAGAATGTATAAATAAAACTCAAACAAAAACCTGCACAGATAACAATAACTGCAAACCAGACAAAGAACAAACTCAATCATGTTCAGAATCATTCATAAAAACTACGCAATATGTTTACATGGGATTAATAGCCACACTAATAATCGCAATATTAATCATACTAGTCTCTTTAATAATAACCTATCTAAACCATCCTTCAAAAAAAGGAGGAATTTTCAGTTCTGCTCCAATCAAATTCTCAGAAAGGTCAGTAGACTAAACCATTTAAAAACCCATTTTTCTTTCCTCGATAAAAATAGAAAGCTTTATATATGGAACTCCTTTATAAATAAACATGGGAAAAGGTTCTTTAAAAATTCAGAATATTGTAGCAACAACTTCTCTTGGGAAAGATGTTCCATTGACAAAACTTGCAAAAACAATACCTAACACAGAATACAATCCTGAACAATTTCCAGGTCTTGTTCTAAGAATAAAACAGCCAAAATCAGCAGTTTTAGTATTTTCATCAGGAAACCTTGTTTGCACAGGAACAAAATCCATTGCTCAAGTAAAAGAAGTAATTGAACAAGTAATAAAAACACTTAAAAAAATAAATGTAAAAATTACAGATAAACCAAAAATAACAGTCCAGAACATTGTTGCAAGTGGAAATATAGACATGATGCTTAATCTTAACTATTTAGCACTAGAATTAGAAAATACAGAATATGAACCAGAGCAATTTCCAGGTTTAGTCTACAAACTAGTAGAACCCAATGCAACCTTCCTACTGTTCTCAAATGGAAAATTAGTTTGCACAGGAACCAAAAACAATCAGCAACTAGAAGATTCCATGGACCAATTAATAAAAAAGTTAAAAGAAGCTAATTCTAGAAAAAAAGAATAATTACTCCCAAGTCATTACCTAATCTTAAAAACCCCTTCTAAAATATATTAATACATAAATATGCTAAGATTGCTATAAATCCTTATAAACAAGAAACCTATTCCAATAATACATTAAAATGGTGATTGATAAAAAAAAGAGTAATGAAGAAATGATTGCAGAGGCAAAGGCATTTCTAGAAACCTATAAAAAAGAAATAGGGGATACAAAAAGAAAAGGCCATAAAGTAGTTTTTGTCAACTTCTCAGACCTTGCATCTAGTTCTCCTGAACTCGCAGAAGCTCTCATAAGTAATCCTGAAGATATAATCCAAATTCTTGAAACAGCACTTGAAGAAACAGGAATAGGTCTTCAAAACACAAGAATAAGGTTCAATGACCTTCCAGAAACACAAAAAGTAAAAATAAGAACAATTCGTGCCCAGCATTTAAACAAAACTATATTCTTTGAAGGAATAATACGTCAAACTTCTGATGTAAGGCCTCAAGTTGTAAATGCAAAATTCGAATGTCCATCCTGCGGAACAGTAATATCAGTGCTTCAAATTGAAAAAAAATTCAGAGAACCAAGTAGATGTTCCTGTGGAAGAAAAGGACAATTCAGATTAATGAGCAAAACAATGGTAGATGCTCAAAGACTAGTAATTGAAGAAGCACCTGATGCTCTTTCAGGAGGAGAACAACCAAGAAGAATGCAGGTTTTTCTAAAAGAAGATTTAGTAGAGCCAAGAATGGAAGAAAAAACAACCCCTGGTGCAAAAGTAAGAGTCATTGGAATTTTAAAAGAAGTTCCAATTCCACTTCCAACAGGCTCAATTTCAACAAGATTTGAACTAGCAATTGAAGCAAATAATGTAATTCCCCTAGAAACAACCTATGAAGAATTAGAAATAAGTGAAGAAGATGAACGCCAAATTCTAGAGCTTTCAGAAGAACCAGAAATATTAAAAAAATTTAAAGAAAGTATTGCTCCTGCAATCTGGTGTTATGATGAAATAAAAGAATCTCTTGTTCTTCAAATGTTTGGAGGTGTTAGAAAAGTAGCACCAGATGGAACAACAAACAGAGGAGATGTTCATTTATTATTAATAGGGGATCCAGGTGTTGCAAAATCAATTGGAAAAGATGAAAAGATAATGTATATTTCAAATAAAGAATCAGGCTATAACTCAATAGAAAATATTTATAAAGAATTCTGGAAAAATCCCAAGGATTTAAAGGTATTAACAATAGATCAAAAGACGCATATTCCTAAATGGGAAAATGTAAGTGAAATAATAAAGCATCTTCCTGAAAAAGATTTAATCAAAATTACAACAGAACATGGAAAATCAATAACAGCAACAAAAGACCACTCTTTTATAACTTTATCAAAAGAAGGAAATATAATTCCAATAAAAGGAGATGAATTAAATCAAAATTCATATATTCCCATACCTATTAATTATCATAAAGAAAATTTTAAACTATTTTATCCTGGATTTTTTAATAAAAAACAAAGCAATAATTCAAAATTACTTCCAGATAAAATAATCTTAGACAAGGAATTCGGATTTTTTATTGGAATATTCTTAGCAGAAGGATATATAAAAAATGAAAAAACAATAGAAATATCAAATCAAAATAAAGAAATTCAAAAAAGAGTAGTTAATTTCTCAAAAAAAATAAACTTAAATTACAATGTTAATAAAAAAGGTGTATTAATTTTCTCAAAAAACCTCTCAGACATTTTAAAGGCATATTGTTATAATAAGAAAGATTTAGATATATTAAAAAAAGGAACAAAAGGCAATTATTCTAGGATTAAAAAAATTCCAGAATTTTTATTTTTTGCTCCTAAAAAATTCATTAATGGCCTTTTATCAGGATTGTTTTCTGGAGATGGAAGACTTATTCAAGATAAAAAAATGTTAAAAGGTTTTGAACTAATAACAATTTCAAAAGAATTAGCACAAGGAACTTCTGATTTGTTTTTCTCCATAGGCATAATTAATAAAATAAAAGAAAGAAACTATATCTATAAAAATAATAGAACAAATTATTATTCCATATCAATTCCAACATATATGATTAATGAATTCACCAAAAATATAAAAATTTTAGGAAGGGAAATTAAATATAATAAAAATGAACCTATCTACAGTTATAACAACTTAATTCCTTGTGGAGATCTAGTTTATGAAGTGGTTAAAAAATTAGGCTATAATAGTAGAAAAACTGGAAATAGAACTTTAGCAGCAGAAATAAGAACAGTAAAGAAAAGAAACTCTATAGGAAGACTAAGATTATTAAAATTAATAAAAGAATTTGAAAAGAAAGTAAATTCTAGGGAATATACATCCGAGAGTTCCCATTTTGCTAATAAAAATGATAAAGAAATGGAAACTCGAGATAAGAAACCGTTAGGTGTCGTAGATGAGCTAGAAACATTAAAAAAAATAGCAGAGAGTAATATTGTCTGGTCAAAAATAAACAATATAGAAGAATTAAAAAAGAAAAATGAAGAAGTCTATGATTTATCAATTCCTTCCACAAATACATTTGTTGCAAATGGCATAGGAGTACATAATTCAGTCACACTTAAATTTATTTCAAACATTGCACCAAAAGGAAGATATATAGTCGGCAAGGCTGCCTCTCTTGAGTATGATGAACCTCTTTTGATAAAACAAGATGGAAAAATAAAATTTTTAAAAATTGGAGAGTTTATAGATAGATTCTATAAAAAAGATGAAACTGGTTTTGCAGAGTGCAATATAGATATAGAAGCACTTTCTCTAAATCTAAAAACACTAAAATTAGAATGGAAACCTCTAAGAGCAGTTTACAGGCATAAAATCCAAGATGAATTAATAGAATTCACACTAGAATCTGGAAGAAAAATAACTGTTACAAAAGACCATAGTCTATTTAACTTTGAAAATGGGGAATTAAAAAATAAAGATTCTCAAGAATTAAAAATAGGAGATTATCTAGCAGTGCCTAAAAAAATAAGTCTTGAGAATGTTGAATTTTCCGAAGAATTAGCAAGATTCTTAGGTTATTTTATTGCAGAGGGTCATTTATACAATAAAGAGGGCAGTTACAAAATACAATTTACATTGAATAAAAAAGAAGAACAAATAGTATCAGATATAGATTTTATTTCAAAAAAATATTTTGGAAAATCTCCAAGCACAAAAAGTCATGGAAAAAATGGAATTAGAGTAACAATCTATGGCAAAAAACCCTATGAAAAAATTTGTAATCTCTTAGGAGAAATAAAGCATAAAAAAGCAAAGGAAAAGGGAATTCCAGAAATAATTTTAAATTCAAATATTAATGCAAGAAAAGCATTTTTTGATAGCTATATGAAAGGAGACTATGGAGTTACAAAGTCTAAACGTTTAATGTCTGAAGTTTTATATTTAAAACTACAAGACGGAGAAATTGCTTCTTGCATGGAAAGAGAAGAAAAATCAAGTTCATTTATAGAAAAAAGAAAAATTAAGAAAGAAGGTGCTAGATTTGACCTCATAGCTCCTTGCATAAAAAAAGAATTTATGAATAAAAAAATAAATTTTCCATTAGATTGTTTGCCTGAAAAATTAAAAATATTTTTCAAAAGAAAAAAAGATCAAAAATACAATAGAATTAACATTAAAGATTTTAACAAACTCCACTTTAATAGATTATTATTTATATATGATAAAGAAAAAGTAGGTGGAAAAAAATTAAGAGAGGAATTTGGAGAAAATTCCTTAGATTACTTCAATTCTAAAGACTGGTTTAAAAAAAATAAAATTGGAACAGAAGTATATTTTTCATTATCAAACTCCGGTCTAGACCTATCAAAAGATTTAATTAATTTAAAAAAAGTTCTAAGCGGAGACATAGCTCTATTAAAAATCAAAGAAATTAGGGAAGTAAATTCAAAAAAAGAATACGCCTATGATATCTCAACTCCTGAAAATGAAAATTTTGTAGCAGGATTTGGAGGAGTCATCTGCCATAATACCGGTGCTGGAATAACTGCCTCTGTGGTAAAAGACGAATTTCTAAAAGGCTGGGCATTGGAAGCAGGAGCAATGGTACTTGCAAATAAAGGAGTTGTGTGTATTGATGAAATAGAAAAAATGGATTCAAACGACAGATCTGCAATGCATGAGGCACTTGAACAGCAAACTGTCACAATTTCAAAAGCCAATGTTCAGGCATGCTATTCTGAGGATACAGAAGTTCTAACTGAATTAGGATGGAAAAAATATCAAGAAGTAAAAGACCTTAAAATTGCACAATTTAATCCGAATACAAAAATAATCCGATTCCTTCCACACAAAGGACTCTATACATATAATTACAATAAAGAAATGTTTAATTTTAAAACAAAAAGAAATGATATTTTAGTTACCCCTAATCATAAAATGTTGATAAAAGATGAAAGAGGTAAAGAATATGAACCTATTGAGGCAGAAAATATTAACTATTCAAGATTTAAAATACTTAACTCAGGAAATTTCATTAACAAATCCAAGGAATATTTTATTCTTCCCGCAATAAAACATAAACAAAATAGGATTCATATAAAATATACTCATCAGCACAAACCTAAAAAAATACCTATGGATTTATGGCTAGAATTTTTAGGGTATTATCTAACAGAGGGGGGAATTGAAACAATTCCAACAATCGGAATAGTTCAAAAAAAAGGAAAAAATGCAGATAAAATAGAAAAATGCCTATCCAAATTAGCAGAATATATGGGATTTACATTATCAAAAATAGATTGTAAACAATATATTAGATTTAAAATAACCAATACACAGTTATACACTTTTCTATCAAAATGTGGTAAAAAATACTATGAAAAAAGATTTCCAATTGAAGAGATAAGCCTATCTTCACTCTCAAAAGATCAATTAAAAATTCTTTATGATGCAATGATGCTTGGAGATGGTTCAAGTGATGGAAAATTCTATAGTTCTACATCTAAAGAATTAATTGATTTTTTTCAATCAATTGCTTGTTTAATAGGAAAGTCAGCAAATAAAAATATTCACTATATTGGAAAAAGTAGGGGGAATAGAATGGACCTTTTTAGAGTATCATTATCGAATAAAACTGAATTATGTATAAGAAAAGAAAAAAACCATATAAAAAAATAAAATATAATGGAAAAGTATATTGCTTTTCAACACAAACAGGATTCTTTATAACGCGAAGAAATGGAAAAATAGCAATTCAAGGAAACACGCTTTCAGCCCAAACATCAGTACTTGCAGCAGGAAATCCAAAATACGGAAGATTTGAACCAACCCAGCCCATTGCTCAGCAAATAGATCTTCCTCCTGCATTAATAAATAGATTTGATCTCATATTTGTCCTAAGAGACCTTCCAAATAAATTTCAAGATGAAGCAATTGCAACCCATGTATTAAATGCCCATCAAAGAAAAGACTTAAAACCTGCAATTGACAGAGAATTATTTAAAAAATACATTGCCTATGCAAAACAAAAAGTAGAACCAAGACTAACTGATGCAGCAGTAGATGAAATAAAAAATTTCTATGTCAAATTAAGAAATGCTCAATCATCAGGCGACTCTCATTCAATCTCAATATCAGCAAGGCAGTTGCAAGGACTAGTCAGACTAGCAGAAGCCCATGCAAAACTTCGTCTCTCAACAACAGTAGACAGAGAAGATTCTCAAGTAGCAATAAAATTGACTAACTACTATCTAATGCAAGTTGGCTATGATCCTGAAACAAAATCTTTTGATATTGATAGATTCACATCAAGAGTTTCCTCTTCCCAAAGAAATAAAATAATAATTGTAAAAGAAACAATAAAAAAACTAGAAGAACAATATGGAAAACTAGTTCCTCTTGATGTTTTAAGGCAAAACTTAACATCTCTTTCAGACAATGAATTTGAAGAAGCAATACAAAAATTAAAAGAAAAAGGTGATATCTTCCAGCCTAAATCCGGTTTTGTTCAGGAAGTTGGGGCTTAAAATCACATAATTAATCTTAGTATAATTTAAAAAATAGGTATATGCCGTAGGTATCTGACCTCTCTCATAACCTCTTATAAAAGCTTAAAATGCGAATCAATGAGCATTTAAATAAATTTTATCATTAACAAAATATTATCCTTAATAGTTAATTTTAGCTATTTACTTCTTTATCATTCCAACTAATCCGCAAACAAGTATTCCCCACAATTGAATCAAGCCAATATCAATTCTTAATAAAAAACTATAATCTCCTTCCATAAATAAAGGAACAGTTATAACTGCATCCAGAATAACACTTACTAAAACAAATACAACTCCTAATAATAAACCTTGTAAAAATCCTTTTTTTATTTTTCTAGCATGAAAATAATACAAACTCAATACTATTACAAAAATACTAGCAAATAAAAAATGCAGAGTATAATACGCAGGATTAGGTGCATTTAAACCAAATCCAAACATCAAAATACTAACTTCAAAGAATATCAAAACCCAAAGTAATGCTCCCAACAGTATAGCCCTTAATAGTTTCATAAAAACAATAAAAATAACTAATATATAAAACATTCTGTAATAAATAATATCCTAAAATATCACACAAATATTTAATAATAAAGAAAGATTTTATAGGGTATGCAAAAGGATGAAAAATATACTGGACCTTGTCTATATGAAATTAGTGGACAATCAAAAAAACAATATATGGTAGCCTATGAAGACCAAGTTGGAGAACTATTACATCACCCTAAGCTTGATATGAGCATATTTAAAGGAAAAGTTACAATTAAAAACCTTGGAAGAGTTTTAATGAATCCTATCACATTAGAAAGATTAGCTCAAGAACATAAATAATTCTATTCACTATACTAATCAATCATAATTATTAACAACCTAAATGTTTTTAAAGAAAATCTGTTTCTTAAAAAAATGCCAGATAAAGAAAATAAGGAATTTTCTAATCTGTCATTTTAAATAGAACATACAATAAAATGCCAGAGGTAAAAAAAAGAGAAACAGCATATAAACAAAGAGTTGCAGATTTATTAAAAGGAAATCAAATATTTGAACAAGTAGAAGGAAACCAAAGATTCAAATTTCTAGAGCTAGGTAATAAACAGATTATAAGAGTGAACATAATAGCAAATGTTATTGATAAATATGTTAGTGAAGGAGACAGAAGATTTGCATCAATAACTGTTGATGATGGAAGCGGGCAAATAAGAGTAAGGGTTTTTGGAGAAGATTTTCACAAATTTGATAATTTATCTCAAGGAGATACTGTTGTAATAATCGGATTATTAAGGTCATTTAACAATGAAATCTACATTCTTCCTGAAATAATAAGAAAAATGGATCCAAAATATCTTTTAATAAGAAAACTAGAAATTGAAAAATTCTTTCAACAACCTTCTTCAAACCTTCCTCAAAAAAAGGAAATTAAAGTTCTCAGGGATGAAGTAATCAATCTAATAAAATCATCAGAGCAAAGAGAAGGCATAGATAAAGAAGAAATCATTCTCACAATAAAATCAACAGAACCTCAAATAATTTCCCAGGAAATTCAAAGACTTTTAGATGAAGGAATCATCTATGAACCAAGGCCGGGACGCGTGAGATACCTGGGGTAGCTCACCTTATTATCATATCAGATATCTCGGATGATATTAATTAAGAAATACAATTTATTCAATAACTCCTACACATTCTCCTAGCCTGATTACAATAACCGCACCCATCCCCTCCAACAACAAAATTAACTCTTCTAGAAGCCTCTTCAAATCTTCTTAAATTCTCTAAATATTCACTAATTTCTCTATCTCTCCCTAAAGATTCAGGAGTTTCAGGAATAACAACAGTTTTAACCTCAATTCCCCTTTTTCTACAAAGTTCAACCAAAGAATCAATTAAATCCTCCCTAAATAATCTTACCACCATATTATTAACAATAATAATGAGTATATAATTATTTCCCCAATATTCTAATCAGTATAATTTTTAAACCCTCTTTTCTCTAATTCCCTATGACAAACGAATATAATAACCTATTGAATGACGCCTATGTAAAAATCAAACCAATTGAACATAATGGAGAAAGATTTGAAGTTCCAAAAATAGAAGGTCATTTAGAAGGAACAAAAACAGTTCTAACAAACATTTGCCAGATAATGTCCTATCTTAGAAGAAATCAAGAACATTTTATTAAATATCTATTAAAAGAACTTGCAACATCAGGAACAATGAAAAATAACATCCTAGTTCTTCAAAGAAAAATAAATTCTCAGGCAATAAATGATAAAATCCAAGATTATGTAAAAGAATTTGTAATCTGCAGTCAATGCAATAAACCAGATACAGAACTTATAAAAGACAAAGAATTCATGTTCATGCACTGTCTTGCCTGCGGAGCAAAACATCCAGTAAGATCAAAGATATAGACTCATTTTTCATTCAAAAATTCCCTATATAAACTTTTCCTATAAAAATCATTTTTTTTTAACATACTAAAGCTTTATATAACAATCCATCTATATCCAAATTAATAATAATAATCTCAAAGGAGGTAAAAAATGGTAGAAGCAAGATGTATGAAATGTAAAGAGCCAAGGCAAATGAAAAATGCTGAAATTGTAATGACTGCAAGAGGTGGATACATGGCAAAAGGAAAGTGTCCTAATTGCGGAACAACAATGTGCGCTATGATGTCGAAAGACAATGCAGAAAAAGCAATAAAATCTGGCGCTAAAAAAGCATATTGATTTATTTTTTCTTTTATAGTTTTATTTAAATTAGAGTTATAAGAAATGCAAATAAAAATTCATGAAGCCTATAGAACAATAGTTGCACTATGCGACACAAATTTAATAGGCAAATATTTCTCAGAGGGAATAATGCAAATTGAAATAGGAGAACATTTTTTCAAAGGTGAAGAAAAGAATTTTGAAGAAACAGTAGAGTTTCTCAAAGACATGGAAAAAGAAGACGCCACATTCAACATAGTCGGTGAAGAATCAATTAGAGCTGCACTCGAGGCAAAGATAATAAGTAAAGAAGGAATAATAATAATAGATAATATTCCCATAGCACTAGTACTTATGTAAAAAAAGTTTTTCTTGTCTTAAAGGAATTAACCCTGCAATTTTCTAAAAATAACAATAGCATCTTTATCAGTTCCTTTTGATTCCCAAGCCCTAACAAAAATTTCTTTTTTAATAGAAAGATGCGCCCTTGCATTAGCTATTCCAGGATTATGAACATAAATATTCTCTTTATCATAACCAGTTATTAATAAAAAATGACCACTAAAACCAGGTCTATTTGCAATAACAAACCAGTTAACTAAAAGAATTGGAATAGAATTCCTAGAAACATGCTTCAACAGTTCTTCTAAGGATATATTTCTTTCTTCTATTTCAACTCCAATTTTTTTAATTTCATCAGAAAGTTCTTTCAAAACTATTTTTCCAGAATCATTAGAATACTGTTTATAATAATCAATATCTTCTTCATGACTAAAATTATTAGTAGAAACTAACTTTGTTTTAAAACCAAATATTTTAGAAGCTCTTGCAATACCTACAGACCAAACCAGCCCTGTCTCTAATTGCCTCTCTTGTTTTGAAATATCCTCAAAAGTATGATTCTCTCCAAAATAAGCAAGGGCCATTCTTAAAGCCAATGGGCCACAATCAGTATCTTTAATTGATTTATAAAAAGGAACTTTAAGTTTCATAAATAATCAATTAAAAAGGACTTTAATAATATTATCCAAAGTCTTTTAAACCACTATTTCCATAATATACCATTGATATAAAATTAAATTCGCAACTTACTTTTAATTCAAAATGGCAGAAAATATGCAAAAATATAAAAATCACGCAAAAAAGAATAAACCTACCACTCCTCATGCTTCTCCTGAGTTTGTAACAAGAGCAAGAATTCCAAGAGGCAAAGAAGTAATAGGAATGGTTGAACAAAGAGTAGGAGCAAATAGAATGATTGTCAAATGCTTTGATGAAAAAACAAGGAATTGCAGAATTCCAGGCTCTCTAAGGAGAAGCCTATGGATAAGGCCTGGAGACATTGTAATTGTAGAACCTTGGGAATTTGAAGGAGATGAAAAAGGAGATATTTTATTCAAATACACTCCAGCTGCAGTTGAATGGCTTAAAAGAAACAATTTCATAAAACAAGAAACAAACAATGAATTTTAAGAAAAGTTTAAAACAAACAGTTCATTAATTAAAGAATGGAGTTTAATAAACTAGTCAGAGATAAGATTTCTGATAATTGGAATGTAAAATATGGAAAAAATCCTAAAACCCACATTGCAGAAGATAAAGAATTCTATGAAAAATTAAAAGAAAAGCTTCTAGAAGAAACAAAAGAATTTCTAAGAGAAGATAATGAAAATGAGATAGCAGACATACTAGAAGTTATCTATGCTATATGTGATTATAAAGAAATATCAAAAGAAAATATTGAATCCATAAGAAAAAACAAAGAAATAAAAAGCGGAGCATTTAAAAAAAGAATTATTCTTGAGAACTCAGAGGAATCATGACACAAGAAATCTACATAGAAAACATTGCAAATATTTTAAAAAACAAGCCAAGACTAGAAAGAGAACTAAAAATAAAAATAACAAATAAAGGAAAAGATTTTTTTCTTGATGGAACCGCTGAAAATGAATATCTAGCATTAAAAGTATTTGAAGCAATGGAATTAGGTTTTTCAGCTGAAAAAGCACTGCTATTAAAAAATGAAACTAACATTCTCCATAGAATAGAAATAAAAAAAATAACAAAAAGACATGATTTAGAAAGAATAAGAGCAAGAATAATCGGAACCCATGGAAAAACAATAGGCAATTTATCAAGATTAAGTCATTGCCATCTAGCATTAAACAATAATCAAATAGGGATAATTGGAGATGCTGAATTAATTGATGAAGCAATCCTTGCAGTAAAATCAATAGTCCAGGGTTCAAAGCAAGGAAATGTTTACACAAGGCTTGAAAAAGAAACTAAAAAAAGAAGATATAATCCAGAATATAATCAATACATAAAAAATGAGTTGAAGAAGAAACAATCCCTCAACAATTAACTTTAAATATGCTTTTTTTCTCAACTTTATATAAGTCCCCATAGCTCAGCTGGTAGAGCATTCGACTGTTAATCGAAGGGTCAGAGGTCCGAGTCCTCTTGGGGACGTTCATAATAAATAGACGAGGACCTTCGGTCCGATTCCCTTTACATTCGTAAGAATGGAAAAATCAGAAATTTTTAATTTCTGAGTCTTGGGGACGTTCATATTTAATTGTACCAAAAAAGAGGAAAAATGAGTTTTTTATATCCACTAGGAGCAGCAGTTCTTCAAGCAGCATCAGCAACCCTTGATAAAGCAACTCTTTCAATAAAAAGAGTTACCTACAAATCCTATAATGGAATAAGTTTTCCATTAATCTTTTTATTCACATTAATAATATTTTTAATAATAAAACCAAACCTATCTTTAAATCAATTTACTCCATTTTTAATAATTCTAATAATTGCTTCAATAATTATTTTAATAATAACAAATCTGCTCTATTACAGGGCATTGAAATCAGATCTTTTATCTGAAATGCAAACATTTTCTCTTCTTTCCAGCATTCCATTAATTCTTTTAACAGCATTAATTTTTTCAGAAGAAAGAAATCCAATAATAATTTTACTAGCAATAATATCCGCAGGATTTCTTGTCTGGTCCCACTATGAACACCATCATTTAAAAATATCAAGAAAAACCCTTCCATATTTTATCTTTATAATGATTGTTGCCCCATTTGGAGGAATAATTTCCAAAACATTGCTTAAAACATTTGACCCAATTTCCCTACAATTAATAAGGGATTTCATAATAGGAGTAGCATTCATAATTATATTCTTCAAAGCCATAAAACAGACTCCTAAAAAAGCCTATCTTCCATTAATCCTTACAAATATCCTAACAACAATTGCTTGGATACTTTACTTCTTCTCCTACCAAAAATCAGGAATAATCTACACAGTTCTAATTTTCTCATTAGAACCACTTTTAGTTTATTTAACCTCAATATTTTTATTAAAAGAAAAAATCCACTTAAAAAAAATAATTGCATTCATAATAATCCTTATTGCCATTGCCCTAGCGCAGATAATATAAAAAATAAGTAAACATGAAGAATCACCTTATGCACATCTACTAAGCTAATAATTTTTAACTAAGGATTTGTCTAGGCAAATCCTTATAAATTCTTAATTCATATAATTAATATAATAAATGAGAATAAAGTAGCTAGGTTCAATCTTACTAAACTACCTTGTCCTGCATAAGTTACCAAAAAGTACAAAATGGATTTTGAAACACTTGCAAAAAAAAGAGCATCAATGAGAAGATATTCTGATAAAAAGCCAAAAATAGAAACACTCATGAAATTAATTGAAGTTGCAAACACAGCACCAAGCCCTGGAAATCTTCCAATAATCTATTATCTAGTTGTTCAAGACAGAGAAACGATTTTCAAAATATCTGAAGCCTGCAGACAAAGATTCATAGAAGAATCCCCATATTTAATAGTAATCTGCTCTGAATCAAAAGATTGTGAAAGACTCTATGATAAAAGGGGCAAAAAATATGCTAAACAACATGTAGGTGCTGCCATAGAAAACATGCTATTATATATTACAGAATTAGGTCTTGCAAGCTGCTGGATAGGTGCATTTTCAGATATGATGATAAAAAGTATTCTAAGAATTCCAGAAAATATTGAAATAGAAGCAATTCTTCCAATAGCCTATCAATTAAAAATAGATAAAACAACTCAAAAGAAAAAACCAACAATCTCTAAAAGAGTTTATTTTGAAAATTGGGGAAATCCTTTTCTAAAACCATTCAAAAGGTTTGATACGTAAAAATCAAACTTACTTGTTTACACCGAGCAATTTCATTTTGAGTAAATCAGAACAATAACAAAATGAGATTGCGAGTTAAGTATATCAAAAAGGATATACTTTCTAAATTCATTTTTCTGTAAGAATCCATTTCCAGACAGGAATTAATTTTATTGTGCCTTCTTCAAATTTGATTTCTTTTTCATCATTCTTCGTTATCATTAAACTATTTTTCTTATTAAATTTCTTCATAAACTCTTTTATTGTTTTAAAATCTTCTGAATTAATCTTTTCTTGATATTTTACTTCTATCGGAATATCTTCATGAACTATATCTATCTCTCCGCCATTCTTCCAGAAGGATGAGGCTTTA
>CAYHLB010000005.1:13186-17698 GCA_964357325.1 Candidatus Woesearchaeota archaeon | reverse complement strand
AATAATAATAGGACAAAAAGATTAATATTAAAAATCCAAATGTTTTCCACCATTTTCCCTTTACCAATCTATGACTTTCTCTTAAAGAATCCATAATACCCTTCCCTTCTTTAATCAAAATAAGTGATGCAAAACACCAAAATACTCCAAAAATTATTCCTGGAATAATTAAAAGAAGAGTTAATAAAAATAGGAATATGGCAACAACAATAGAAAATCCAAGGTACCTAAAATAATTTTTCTTTCCACCAATTAAACTTGCTTTAAAATCAATCTTCTTTTTATTTAAAACACCATAGGTAAGAGAAGCATAGGCAAAAACAGATACTAAAAAAACTATAACTCCAATTAAAAGAGATATCATAAAAGCTCCAATATTTTCAGACATAGTCTTAATTACTAAATCCATAGAAGGATTCTCTCCAAGTTCAATAACCTTAATTGACCAGGGCAATGAAACAAAATAACTTATAAGAGATGGAATAAAAAGAAATAAAAACAACATTAAAAAGAAATATTTAAAATTCTCCTTATATTCTTTCCAAGATTCTGTTAATAAATCACCAAACCCTTTTTCCATAGATTATTTAACAAAAACATATTTATAAATCTATTGAAAATACTCTGTCAGGAATTAAATTCTGTGAATTAATTTTTAATATAAAAATTAGACAATAATTAGTATAAACTTTAAGAAACCTAATGGATTTTAAAATAATAATCTATCTTCTCCCACCAAATATCCTACGAATTATTCCCTCTTGCTTCATAACTTCCACCTGTTTGAATTAGATATTGAGACAGTATAAATAGCAACTAAAAGACTCATAAAAATATGTTAATTAGTAATTAACATAAAATTAAATTAATGTTAATGTCAAGAACTCTGGAATAAATTCCAAAGTGTGAGTTCTTGATCATGATCCAAAATGCCTTTTCCTATCTACGGACTAAAGTCACATAGGATTAGAAAAGAGCATTTTGGATATCCTAAAATGACACAAAATATTAAGATAATCCTAAGTTTAGCTTTATAGTTACAATCCTAAGTCAACAAGACTCAAAAACAATTAATCCTTAGAGGAATGAAAAATAAGCAAAAAAATCATTGATTTTTTATAAATTTTTTCTTACGTAAAAGCGTAAGAAAAAGCTATAAAAGCTTACGTAAAAGAGTAAGCTTTATAAAGGTCAGACCTATTTATTAGGTATGGAATCTGAAAACATTAAAAAAGCAATAATAAAATATAGGGAAACAATTCCTAAAAAAATTATTTTAAGAGATGCGAAAATAATCAAAACAAAATTAGACAAAGCAAGCATAGTAATTGGTCCAAGAAAATCTGGAAAAACCTACTTTTTATATGAAATCATGAAAAATGAAAAAAATCCAATAATGCTAAATTTTGAAGACAATCTTTTGACTGGACTCAATATCGCAGATTTAAATGAAATAATAGATTATTCAAAAGAACTCTTTGGAATACAAAATTTCTCATTTTTCCTAGATGAAATTCAAAACATAGATAATTGGGAAAAATTTGTAATTTCACTTTTAAATTATCACTATAAAGTTTTTATAACTGGTTCCAATTCTAAACTTTTAAGCAGAGAAATAGCAACTGCTTTAAGGGGAAAATCTTTAAATTATTTATTGCTTCCATGTTCATTCAAGGAATATCTAGAATTTAAAGGAATTATTCCTGAAAATAATTTTGAATATACTGATCAATCATACATATTGAAAAAGGAGTTTAAAGATTTTTTCAAATTTGGCGGATTTCCAGAATTAATTCTAAGTGACTCGCTTGAATTAAAAAATAAAATAATTAATAATTATTTTGACTCGGTATTATACAAAGATATAATCGATAGATTAAGAATAAAAAATATAAAACTTGTTGAAATAACCCTGAAATATCTGCTAAATTTATTTGGCAATACATTTTCTATTTCCAGTTATGAAAATTACTTGAAATCAAATAAAATATCTTATAGTCTGGAAGATTTATATAATATCTTCAAATCCCTTGAAGATGTTTTCATGATATCTTTTCTAAAAGAATACTCCAAATCTTACAAAAAAACAGAATTTTCTAAATCAAAAGTATATGTTTTTGATAGCGCATATATTCATTTCCTAGCAAGAGAAGCTGAAGATTACGGGCGAATTCTTGAAAATCTTGTTTTTATAGAACTTTTCAGAAGAAATAATGAAATAGAAAACAAAAATATTTTTTATTCAAATTCTAGCAATCGTGAATGTGATTTTGTAATTTCCAATAAAGGCAAAGTTACAAATGCAATTCAGGTTTGCTATTCTATTAATGAAAAAAACAAAGAAAGAGAAGTTAATGGATTAATTGAAGCAATGAACAGGTTTAATCTAAAAGAAGGTTTAATAATCACAAATGAACAAGAAGAAACCATTAAAATAAAAGAAAAAAAGATTAGAGTCATTCCAGCTTGGAAATGGTTTTTAACTTAAGATAGAAAATTATCAATATTATCTCCTCCTACCAAATATTCTACGAACTTTTCCTCTTGCCTCATCACTTCCACCTGTTTGAATTTCAGGTTCTTCAGTTGTAGAAGGTTCAGCAGTAGCTGGAGATGTTGTAGTAGTAGCTGAAGATGTTGCTGAACTAGATGTGCTGGAGGAGGTTGTAGAAGGTGTTCCACCTGAAGTTCCAGTAGATGTAGGATTGTTTGAAGTTGTTGTATCTCTTTGAGTATTTCCACTCCCAATATAATATCCTACAGACCCATCAATATTAGAACTATATCTAATATTTTTATTATTATACCAATTAGAACCTTGATTAGTACCTGGAGGATCAGTAAGTATAAGAGTTATTGGCTCTTTATATCGATTTGATGTTCTCACCACCCCTACATCCTCAACATTTCTAAAAATTAATTTAGATGGTTGGGTTATAACTGTATAAGGCTTTTCAGGAGGAGGGAGAAGAGGAGGAATACGATTCGGAGTAGGTTCAGGAGGAGCCTGTAGTTTAATTAAAGGTGTACTTTCCATTTCCATACTTCTAGGATCACTTAATCCAATAAGACCAACACTTTTTTTAACATTAGTTAAATCTAGTGTTATCGACTCCTCTAAATGTTCAGGAGTTGTTTCTAGAGAAATTCTTGCCCAACCTCTTTCTACAAAAGGTGTTTCTCCAGATAATGTTGAAATTGAAAATCCCTTGCTGTCTCCATAACTATAAACCATAACTCCTCCAGAAGAAACAATCCCTGAATCTTTTCCTTCAATAGTAGGATATCCTTTATTACCAATGCCTATGGTTAAACTGCCAGAAACACCATCATAAAAAGCTGGTCTAAATTCATGAGTATAAACATCCTTTGTGGGCGCATTATAAAATTTTACTTGTGTTGCAAAACTAAATGTCCCACCCCTAAAACTGATTGGTGATGTTAATTTTTCAAGTAAATTATTAGAGAACTTTACAGGATTCATAGTATGAGGTTCTACTTTACCATTATGATATATAAATTTTAAACCATCATTATCTGCCACTATCTGATAAAGATTTTCGTCAAATTTTGGTTTTAAATCAAGAACACGTGTATTTTTCCCATTCTGAGATAAATATAATCCAAAATTTCCTTTATCATCAACATCTATTTTGTAGGGTTCATTTATATCAAATTTAGGACTTACTGAGCCAATATCAGTATCATAACCAACTAAACTCTTAGCAAAAAAATCTCTAATAGATATCCCATCAAAATTTTTTTCAAGAAATTCTTGAGAATTAAACATCTCAACAAGTTTTCTTTTATTTTCTAATGTTAATTGATTTACTTTATCTTTATTATCATTTATGCCAAGTTGTCTTATTAAAACAAACTGTAATACAGGGAGCATCCTAAAATTATCTTCAAAAAGATATTTAACTGCATCTAGACCATTTTTATTTTCAAACATTTTATTTAAAAAATAATTTACTTGCTTATCATTATTATATTTCTCCAAAAATTCAGTGGCGATTTTCTGTTTAACTATTCTATCCATCATTGAATCCGTTAAAATTTTATTAAAAGTTTCCCAATTTGTTAAGGTAGGTGGTTTAAGATTAGTCAGTCTATCATAAATCGCAGTATTAAGTACATCCGGAGTATCTTTATTTTTTAAAATATCATTTAAACTTTGAAGATTTCCATTATTCAAATCTGTTTCTAATTTTGTTAATTGTTGTTCTTGTTCTGGAGTTAAAGGTGCTATAACTAAATTTAAAAAAATAGTTATTATCATCATCACCACAATCATCATTCCAATCAATTTCTTTCCCTCATTCATCATATTCATCATTCTCCACCTCCACTAACCTTTGGCACAGCCAAAGGTTTAAAATTTGTTCCTGAAAATCTATTCATAAACAAAAAACTATAAGGTTCTGCAGATGTTGAATTTTCAGATATTATATATATCTCACTGTCAGGAGGAAGACTAAAACTATCAACATATAAATTCCTTTCAACAGC
>CAYHLB010000005.1:0-13176 GCA_964357325.1 Candidatus Woesearchaeota archaeon | reverse complement strand
CATTTCATTAATGCATGTTATGCATATGCTTTGAGGATTATATTTAGTATAATTTGATATATAATGCGAAACTTCAATTATTTCATAAAGTTTTGAATCAATTTCTTGTTCAGCAAAATCTTTGAGATTTATAGCCATTAAATGGTCTTCTTTTTCTATTGTAATAGGCAAATCAGTCTTTATTTTAACAATTCCTTTTGAAATTTCAACATTAGATTTAGGTTTAGGATGAGTTAATGTTAAATCAGTAGTTATATTTGAAATGCATTTATCTATTAAATAATCATTAGCATATCCTAGTTCTCTTTCAACAATGCTTTTATTAGGATTATTTAATTCCCCTTTATCATAAAAATATGGAATAAAAGTCCCATTAACATCTTTATAAGAAGTAACAATATTCCTATAAAACCCTCCTTGCAAACCAATTGTATCAAGAGCTTCTTTAGCAGAAGTTTTAGCACAATCAACAATTAATCCTCTTGTAAAATCAAGCTGCGAACTAATAGCCACAGAATTAAAAAATTCATCAGACTTACTAGAATTTTTATTTGTCATAAAAAATACCAAAATGACTCCGACCGCAAGAACAATTGCAATAATCACAAATATAGTGACCTAGCTTTTTTTAAAAAAAAACGATTTAACAAAATCTTTTTTCTTTCCTCTTTTCATATTATTTCAAATGTTTTAATCTTTATAAACATTTTTAATCCAATCTGTAGTTGTTTTATCCAGAAATAATGTCCTCTCGATAAATAAGATAAGTCCTGCAAAAAACAAATACAAAGCTAATTACATATCAAACCATCATAAAGGTTTTAAACACAATTTTTCATGTATTAATAATGAAAAGTTTAGGTATATGCATAGGTGCCTCTAGTATAAGTCTAGTTATACTTAAAGATAATAAAATTAATTGGCATTCTACTAAACTACATGAAGGAGATCCCAAAACAACCCTAAAATCAATGCTTCAAAACCTAGACCTAAAAGAAATAAATAATTTTCTCATAACTGGAAGAAAATTCAAAGAATTTGTTAAAATACCTAATATAACAGAACCAGAAGCAATTGAAAATGCATTAGAATTTCTAAACATAAAAGACATTGATACAATAATAAGCGCAGGTGGAGAAAATTTTATTGTCTATCATTTAGACAAAAACCTAAAAATATCAAAAGTAGAATCTGGAAACAAATGTGCATCAGGAACAGGAGAGTTTTTCTTACAGCAAATAAAAAGAATGGACTTAACAAAAGAAAAAGCAACTGAAATAGGATTAAAAGGAACACCTCATAAAATTTCAGGAAGATGTTCTGTCTTTTGTAAAAGCGATTGTACTCATGCTTTAAATAAAGGAGAGAAAAAAGAAGATGTTGTATCAGGACTATGTGAAATGATGGCAAATAAAATTTTAGAACTTCTAAACAAAGTTAATTTTAACAAAGTGCTTTTAATTGGAGGAACTTCTCAAAATAAACCTTTAGTAGAATTCCTAAGAAAAAAAGTAAATTTAACAATTCCAAACGAAGCCACATATTTTGAAGCACTTGGTACAGCATATGCAGCTAAATCAAAAGGAATAAAAAAAATAAATATAAATGATTTATTTGCAAAAAAAACATCCTCATTCACATTTCACAAACCATTAAAAAATTTTCTAAAATACATTGAATTTAAAGAATCAGAAAGAAAAAATCCAAAAGAAAATGATACTTGCATAATCGGACTTGATGTAGGTTCAACAACAACAAAAATAATTCTTCTAAGAACAAAAGATAATGCAATTCTAGCAAGCGAATATCTAAGAACAAATGGAGATCCAATAAATGCTAGTGTTGAATGTTACAGCTCAATAAAACAGCAATTAAATAATATTTCAATAAAAATAATTGGACTAGGAGTAACTGGTTCTGGAAGACAAATATCTGGACTTCATGCCCTAACAAAAGGAATAATAAATGAAATAATTGCACATGCAACAGGTGCTACTTATTTTGACAAAGAAGTAGATACTATTTTTGAAATAGGGGGACAAGATGCAAAATACACTTATTTAACAAATGGTATAGCAAGTGACTATGCAATGAATGAAGCTTGTTCAGCAGGAACAGGTTCATTTTTAGAAGAATCAGCACAAGAAAGTCTTGGAATAAATTACAAAGAAATAGGCGACATTGCATTAAAAGCAAAAAATCCTCCAAACTTCAATGATCAATGCGCAGCATTCATAAGTTCTGACATTAAAAACGCTAGCCATGAAAATCTAGAAAAAGAAGATATTGTAGCAGGTCTTGTCTATTCAATCTGCATGAACTACACAAACAGAGTAAAAGGAAACAGGCCAATGGGAAAAAAGATTTTCATGCAAGGAGGAGTTTGCTACAACAAAGCAGTTCCAATTGCAATGGCAGCACTAACAGGCAAAAAAATAATAGTTCCACCAGAACCAGGATTAATAGGAGCCTTTGGAGTTGCACTTGAAATAAAAAAAAGAATAGAATTAAAATTATTAGAAAAACAAGAATTTAATCTAGATTCTTTAATAAACAGAAAAGTTACTTATCACAAACCATTCAAATGTTTTGGAAACGATGATGGCTGTGACAGAGCATGTGAAATAAGTATGCTAGAAGTTGATGGAGAAAAAATACCATTTGGAGGAGCATGTAATAAATATTACAATTTAAGATTTAATATTAAATCAAATACAGAAAAAAATGACCTAGTTGCACTAAGACAAAAATTAGTATTTGAAAAATATGCAAAAGAAAAATTAACACAAGAACAAACAAAAACTGCAAAAACAATAGGCATCACTAAATCATTTCTCACAAACACTTACTATCCCCTCTATTATAATTTCTTTACAAAACTTGGAGTAAAAGTTATTTTGTCAGAAGAAGTAGATGCAGAAGGCACATCAAAAATAGGCTCTTCATTTTGCTATCCAGTTGAAATAAGCCATGGATTATTCAAAGATTTGATTAATAAAAAACCAGATTATATCTTCCTTCCGCACTTAACTGAATTAGAAGTTAAAAATGAAGATTTTTATAAAAAGGCCTGCGTATTTGTTCAATCAGAACCCTATTATCTAAGAACAACATTTAAACAAGAACAACTTCCAAAATTACTAACTCCAGTAATTTCATTTTCAAAAGGAATTGAAAACTCAAAAGAAACTTTCATAAAAATAGCAAAAGAGCTTGGATTCGAAGAATCAAAAACAGGAGAAGCATTTGATTTTGCAGTAAAACAGCAAAGAGACATGTTCTCAGAATTCAAAGAAATAGGCAAAAAAGCATTAGAAGAAATAGAAAAAGAAAATAAATTTGGAATTGTTTTATTTGGCAGACCCTATAATGCATTTGCAAAAGAAGCAAATCTAAACATTCCCCATAAATTTGCATCAAGAAATAAAATAATAATTCCTTATGATTTTCTTCCAATAGATGATGAAATATCTTATAGGCATATGTACTGGGCAACTGGAAATTTAATACTCAAAGCAGCTAAATATATTAAAAAAAATCCCCTGTTATTTGGTTGTTTTATAACAAATTTTAGTTGTGGTCCAGATTCATTCATAATCTCCTATTTTAGAGAAATAATGAAAACAAAACCATCCCTGACACTTGAACTTGACAGCCATTCAGCAGACGCAGGAATAAATACTAGAATAGAAGCAGCACTGGACATAATGGAAAGTTATCTAGAACTATATAAAAAAGGTTTAATAAAAGAACAAGAAGAAGAATTTTCTCAAACAAAAGTTATTTCTAAAAACAACAAACTAATTGTTAAAAATAATCAGGAAGAAATTCCTTTAACAGACAAAAGAGTAAAAATCATTTTTTCTTCAATGGGAGAACTAAGCACAAGAGCATTAACAGCTGCATTTAGAACTCTTGGAATAAATTGCCAAGAGCTTCCTGTTCCTACAATGGACACACTAAAAACCGGCCGTGCAAATACAACTTGCAAAGAATGCCTTCCAATGATTCTAACAACAGGAGGAATGATTGAATACCTAAACAATAGACCTGAAGAAGAAATAACCTTATTTTTCATGCCCCATGGAGCAGGTCCTTGCAGACAAGGCCAATACCATATTTATCAGGAAAATTTAATTGAAAAATTAAAAATTAAAAATGCAGCAGTAATAACCTCTAATGATGAAAAATCTTATAATGAATTTGGAACCAAGTTTCTTTTAACAGCCTGGATTGCTATATTAACTTCAGAATGCATGGAAGACATTAGAAGAGTTTTAAGTGTAATTGCAAAAAATAAACAAGAAGCAATATCTATCTTCAATCAAGAATTTGGAAAAATAATATCTTCAATAGAAACAGATAAAATAAAATCCATAATGAATCAAATTAAACAAACCTCAAAGGAATTTGGAAAAATAGAACTAACAATGCCACTCGAAAAAGCAAAAATAATTTCCCTAGTGGGTGAAGTCTATGTTAGAAGAGAAGAATTTTCAAGATTAAATTTAATAGAAATTCTTGAAAAAAAAGGATTTATTGTGCTTCCTACTCCTGCATCAGAATATATTTACTATTGCAATCATTTAGCAAAAAATTCAAAAATGAGAATGAAAATAAATACAAAACACAAAATCAAAACACATCTTACAGACATGGTTCAACTTCAAGTTGAAAAAATGATAAAAAAACAATTTGAAAAATCAAAGCTAACTCATTATAATTTAATTGATGTTAAAAAAACACTTTCCCATTCAAAACATCTTATTCCAGAAGACCTTTTAGGAGAAGCGATTCTTACAGTAGGAGTTGCTCTAAGAGAAATAATTGACCAAACCTGCGGAGTCATTTCAATTGGCCCATTTGGATGCATGCCAAGCAGAGTTGCTGAATCAATTTTAACAAAAGAAATGAACAAAGCAGGAAAAGAAAAAGCATCCAACAAAAAATTAGACCTAGATATAGATAATCTTCCATTTTTAGCAATTGAAACAGATGGAAATGCTTATCCACAAATAATTCAATCAAAATTAGAAATCTTCATGCTACAAGCAGATAGATTGCATGAAAAAATAATGCAGAGTAAAAAATAAATCATTCTCCTTTACAGGAAAAATATTTAAAATAATTTTTACTGGACAGGAAAATTTATTTTCCTATAAACTCAATTAAATTAAAAGTCCTATATCCGCTCTTTTCAATTTTTTCCCTTCCATGCAAATCAGGAAGATCAATAATAGAACAACACTCATAAACCTCTCCGCCTAATCTTTTAACTAAATTACACGCAGCCCCCATGGTACCCGATGTTGCAATTAAATCATCAACAACTAAAACCTTTTGCCCAGGCATTATAGAATCCCTATGCATTTCAATTGAATCCTTGCCATATTCTAATTCATATTCTTCCCTTACAACTTCCCTGGGCAACTTTCCTTTTTTCCTAATTAAAACAAAAGGTATGTTTAATTTATTCGCCAAGAGCGAACCAACAATAAAACCCCTTGACTCAATTCCAGCAATAACATCAATTTTTTTGTCCTTATATCGATTAGCAAATATTTCAATCACCTTCTTAATTCCATCAGGATCTGCTAATAAAGTAGTAATATCTCTAAAAATAATTCCAGGTTTTGGAAAATTAGGAATACTAGTTATCTTGCCTTTTATATATTCTAAATCTTTAAAATACAAATCAGAATTTAAAAACAAACCTTTTTTATTCTCGTAGTAACTTCCAATTTTAGGAATAACTTCAATAAGTAATCTTTTAACTTTATCTGCATTTTCTTTCATGATTTTTAAAACCATTTCAAAACTAACACTTTCCTCGTTTTCCTTCCAACAATCATAATCAGTAGACATTGCGATTGTAGCATAGGGAATAGCAAGTTCATTTGCAAGAGCAACTTCTGGAAAAGCAGTCATTCCAATAACATCACAACCTAAACTTCTAAACATAAAACTCTCTGCTTTTGTAGAAAACCTAGGCCCTTCAACAACAACAATTGTGGACCGTTCATGACATCTAAATCCCAAATTCTTACAATTATCAATCAAAATCTTTCTAAGGTCTTTTGAAAAAGGTTCTGCCATCGGACTATGAACCACCTTGCCATATTGTTCAAAAAAAGTATTTTTTCTAAATTTAGTAAAATCAATAAACTGGTCAATAAAAACCAAATCACCTGGTTTGATTTGCTCTCTAAGAGAACCAACAGCACTTGTTGCTATAATATAATCACATCCCAAAACCTTCAAAGCATGAATATTAGCCCTATAATTGACCTTACTAGGATTTATCTCATGATTTTTACCATGCCTTGCAAGTATGCAAACTTCAACTCCATTTAGTTTACCACAAGTAATTTTAGAACTTGGCCTTCCAAAAGGAGTAACTACCTCTTTTTCTTCATAATCAGATAATAATTTTGGGTCATCAAGTCCACTTCCACCGATTATTCCAATCTTAACCATGTTAAAGTAAAAATAAATTTATTAATAAAGATTTATGAGAAAAAATATAATAAATGCAATACCTTAATGCACTGTTTTTTCAATAATATTGTAATATTCTAAGAGTCTGCAAGCACCATATAAAATTCCAAGAGCACTTGCAGTCAAAAAAACCTTTATACTAGTTTCAATAAAAAAATCATTAAAACCCAATAATTCAGCATCATAAATATCTCTTGATTTAACCATCTTAGATTCAGAAAGTTCAGAAGAATTAGCATCACCTTCAAGACCCCCTGAATTTTGATGAAATAATGCTCTTTTTAAATTAATTCTAAAAATATCACTTGGTTCGACATACTCTGGCAAAGGTTCACTAAAACAAACCATATATAATAAAATTCATCAAGCTTTTTAAACATTCTATTACTACATTGTATATGAAAAACAATTATGAACCAAAACCCAAATTCATAGAAAGAATGAAACTTCTTTTAGATAATGAAGAAGACCTAAAGAAATTCTTTGAAGTAGCTAAAACAATTGGGAAAAAATCAATTAGAGTTAATACCTTAAAAATATCTCCAGACGAATTAATTACAAGACTAAAAAACAAAGGCTGGAATATTTCACAACCATTTCAAAAATTTCCAGAAACTTCCAAATTTATTCAGAAAAATTTGGATAGTCATCAGGAAATGCAATTTCCTGAGATAATACAAATAGACTCTATCCTCGAACCAGGAGAACTTGGAAAAGCAACAGAACATATTTTAGGCTATTATTATGTTCAAGAAATAACAAGCATGATGCCTATTCTCGCTCTTCAACCAAAAGAAGATGAAATTCTTTTAGACCTATGTGCGAGTCCAGGAAGTAAAACAACCCAGGCAGCAGCAATGATGAATAATAAAGGAACAATAATTGCCAATGATTTAAACATAGGAAGAATTTCCATACTCTCTGCAAATTTAGAAAGATGCGCAGCAACAAACACAATAATAACAAGACATGATGGACTTGACCTATGTTCAAGATTAACAAAATCCAAAACAAGAATAAAATTTGATAAAATTCTTGTAGATGCTCCTTGTTCAGGAGAAGGAAATATAAGATGTTCTCCAAGAACTTATGTAGAATGGAGTGAAGGCCTTCTTGAAAATCTAGGAAGAAAACAAAAAAAACTGGCCTCAAAAGCCCTTGAACTTTTAAAACAAGGTGGAGAAATGATATACTCAACTTGCACTCATGCACCAGAAGAAAATGAAAGCGTAATTCAATACCTATTAGATAACTATGACATAGAAATTCTTCCAATAAATTTACCAATAAAAATTCGCCCAGGAATACAAAAATGGAAAAATGAAACTTTCCACCCATCTATAGAAAATGCCTGCAGAATCTATCACCATGACAATGATATGGAAGGATTTTTTCTATGCAAGATAAAAAAATTAAGTGATAAAAGGAAAGAAAAATTCTAGGTTTTAGTCAAAATGTTTGGGGCGCTGCAGCCGGGAATCGAACCCGGAGATCTTTTGGAAAGATTACTGCTCATCAGACAACTCCGTTGCCATTCCGGACACTGCAGCAGCCCCAAATCAAATACATCAGAAAAGTTTATATATTTGCCCTCATTATAATAATTAAAGCTTTTGGGAAGATAATCCGTTACTATTCCGGTCACACCATCAATGTGGCCATTTCTTTTTTAATTCATTGATGTAAAAGTATTTAATCAGATTAATTTTATTTAAAGGATGAAGATAACACTAAGAAAACCCAAATTATCAGATTTAAAAAAATTCAGAAATATTTTTAATGATAAAGAAGTTGCTAAACAACTTTCAGGATACCCTTATCCTTTATCTTTAAAAGAAGCTAGAAAAAATCTACAAAATACTATTAACCAAAATAAAAAAGGAAATTATTATGAATTTGCAATAATCTATAATAAAAAATTTGTAGGAATGATAGTTTTAGAAAAACCCTCAAAAAACAAGAAAACATTTACACTCAGATATGCTATAGGAAGAAAATATTGGAATAAAGGAATAACAACAAAAGCAATTAAAGAGATAATTAAATTTGGTTTTACCAAATTAAAATTGAAAAAGATTGTTGCAGACAATGATGAAGACAATCCAGCATCAGGAAAAGTATTAGAAAAGAATCAATTTAAGTTTATTAAAAAAATAAAGAAAAAAAGGAGAGGTAATAAAAGAATAAATGTACTTTTTTGGGAGTTAAAAAAATGAAATCATCCCTTTTAAACAAACCATGGATAATTACAGGAATAATAATCCTATTATGGACTTTATTTTGGTATTTTAAAAGAAAAACATACACAGGAGCTTATTTCATTACACTTGCATTTTTAGAATTAATTGGATTTTCCTTATTAATACTCTACATTATAATAACAGCATTGATATTAATATATAAATTTATTAAAAAGAAAAAATGAAGCCCCTCCCAAATACAGATAAAAAAAGAATACTTGAAAAATTAGAAAAACAATTTGGAATAAAAAAAGTTCCACAATTAATAATTCTATTTGGAAAAGAAAAACTCAGATTATACTCTGGAAATTTATTAAAAGAAGAGCTCTATCATTTAAACAATGAAATAAGAATTGAAAACATTGGCCTATATTTTGCCAAGCATGAAAATGATGACATAAGATTAACCCTTGATGGAGTTCAAGTATTCAAAGACCAAATAACCAAAAACATTATAGAATTAACAGATGAACAAGCACTAAAATGGTTCAAAGGAAATGACTTACCTATCTCTAGGGAAGACGCATCTCAGAAACCATTAGGTGTCTGGGATTATGCCTGGAAAATCCTTAAACATAAAAATGAATTTATTGGATGTGGAAAATCAACAGGTGAAAAAATAACTAATTTTATGCCAAAAGAGAGAAGAATAAAATAAGTTAGTTATAAGCTAAGTTTAAGCACATATCATGCAACTCTAATTTACTTTATTGTATTTATTGAAAACTTAAAAATGACTGCCTGCAGTCATTTAAAATAATTTTTACATTACTGAAATATCATTAATTTAAAGGGAGAAGGATAAAAAAATTATCCTTGTTTACCTTTTTTCTGATGATAATAATCAATTAAATAAAAAACATTATCAACTTCTTGAGAAAAAACAGTAGTTATAAACGATAATGCCTGTTCATCATGTTGTCTTCCTTCCTCTTCATCCATTCCTTCATAAGACCTGGCAAATCCTTCAAGTCCTCTTTTAACAGCCTCACAACTTAATCTTTGCTTTCGATAATACATCAATGAAGCATATCTTCTCTTTTTATTCAACCCAGGTACTCTTCTTATGAATTGAACAACCTTGCGATTCACTTCTCTTTTATTATTATAAAAACAATATAAAATTGCATAATTATCAATTCTTCGTTCTAATTTAGGTCTTAATCTAACCATCAACATATAAAGAATGCTTAATTTTAAAACATTTATATATATCAAAATGATGATAAAAAATAAGATATCATTTGGATATTTAGAAAAAGTAAAAAACATACTTTTTATATACCCCAATAATCTCAATAAAATATGACAGAGAAAAGTTATGGCGGAAACAATGGAGTAAGAGAGCATACAAATAAACCAGTAACTAAAGTTAAAGCGAATTCTAATAAAGATATCAAAATAAAATCTGCAAAAAAATCTTCATCAGATAATCTTCCTAATAAATCTAACAAAAATCTATCAGAACTAGACTCCTACATCAAAGCAGGAAAAATCTCAATTAAAGTAAGAGAATTTGCAAGAGAATTAATTAAACCTAACATGCCTTTAGTAGAAATAGCTCAAAAAATAGAAAATGAAATAATCAAACTAGGAGCACAACCAGCATTTCCAGTGAATCTTTCAATTGATGAAATAGCAGCCCATTATCATCCAACACTAGAAGATGAAACAATAGCATCAGGACTTTTAAAAATAGATATTGGAATACATGTAAATGGTTTTATTGCAGATTCTGCATTTTCCATAGATTTAACTCCAGATAATAAGCATAAGGAATTAATAAAAGCTTCAGAAGATGCTTTAGAAAATGCATTAAAACTTCTGGATAAAAATCCAACCCTAAGTGAAATAGGGGAAACTATTCAAAAAACAATTTCCAGCAAAGGATTTTCACCTGTAATTAATCTATCAGGCCATGCACTAGGAGAATATGAAATTCATGCAGGTATAACAATTCCAAATAGCTCAAACAATAGCAATAAAACCATTGAACCCGGAGCCTATGCAATAGAACCTTTTGCAACAACCGGTGAAGGAAGAGTAATTGATGGCCCTCCATCAAATATTTATAAAATAATAAATCCAAAAACACCAAGGTCTCCAACAGCTCGAGCAATACTTGAATACATCTGGGAAAAGAATCAAACCTTGCCTTTTTCTCTAAGAGAACTACAAGAAAAATTTGGAAATATCTCAAGATTAGCAATAAGGGAACTTGAACAAAATAACATAATTCATAACTATCCTCAATTAATTGAAGTAAGCAGAAAACCAGTAAGCCAAGCAGAACACACTTTTATTAAAACACAGGATTCTAAAATTATCATAACAACAAGATAATTTACCAGCTATCTATAAAATTATCATAACAACTAAAAATCAACGTGAATAATCATTCAAAGGCTGAACACCATATTCCTTAGAATTATCCATTGATTTCATGCTTTCTTCATAAACAGAACTTGCTTTTTCACAAATCCATTTTCCAGCACTAACAACAGAATCACAAGCACCATCAAGAGTCTTATTTCTAGGAACACTCCATTTATCAAGATTCTTTGAATCTTGAACAAGAGTTCTTTCAATTCCAGCTTGCTTCAAAGAAACACTCTGAGTAGTTCCAAGCCAATCTCTTTCAACTGTTACAGTCTGTCTTCTATCCAAATTATAGCCACCTAAAAACAATCCAGCACCTAATGCAACTAGTCCAAGTTTTTTCATAAATGCCATAATAACCAAATTCTTTTCTCATTTTTAAATCTTTCTATTTGTTACTACTATAAAATAATACAAAGAGTAAATATACTTCCTATCCCTTAATAATTAATATAGTGTTTGCCCAAAGTGACCACTAAATTATGGCAAACTCAACTTCCCATTTCCCCGAAACAGAAGATGATATAATCATCACATGCCCAAGATGCGATTCTAACAGAGTTCTAGTAAACCTTAATTCCAGAGGATATTATGAAGTAGCTCAATGCCATGAATGCGGCTACAGGAAAATTCTTGAGTAAAAGTGAATTTTACTGGACAGAAAATTAATAAATTTTCTGTATAAAAATCTAGAAATCTAATCACTCAAAACTATCAGGAGTTCCAAACTTCTCCATAGAGTAATCTTCTTTCTTTCCAGAATAACTTCCATGATTACCAGAATTCATTATTCCATTATAGCTCACACTATAATTATTTCTACAACTAGAGCATTGATAATTTCCAGCATTAAACGAATCATAGTTTGCCATTTTTAATTTCCTCTCAAAATATCTGCATTCATTTGAGGCATTGGTCTTGGTGCAAGAACTCCAATAAGATTTCCTTTAATAGCTCCGTTTGCTATATCAAAATCTATTCCAATCATAGGTAATTTTCCCCATCTAATCCTAGTTAAATCAAGTCTTCCTTGTAAATTCCTACCAAGACTAACTTCTCTCCTATATCTTTGGTTTAATTCAACTATCTTCATTCTACTTTCCATAGTCAATTCCCTAAAGTTTTCAGGACTCATGTCGTAATTACCTTCTACTAAAACTTGTTCTACTAAACATAATCCTGCTTGAGAAATAAATATATGTGCTCCTCTAGGAGTAAGATAATCCACGACTCTGCATACGGGAGGTTCTACAGGTTTAAAATCAAAAACACCACTTCCCTTATCATAATCTTCAGTTAATAATCCCATATATCCTGGGAAATACAAACCTTCTAAAAATTGAAATCTTGTTTCCATTTTATTTTATCAGAACTCTTTTTCTAAATTATTTAATATAACCTATATTTAAACCTATCCCAAATAAGCACTTGGTGCTCTTTCCAAAGCAGCCTTAGCACTTCTTAAATATTCAGTCTCAATCTTCCTATATCTATCCATATCATTCCTGCTTACACTTGGCCCAACTTTTTTGAGAGCATCTTCAAAATGTTTCATCTTAACTTCTTTACAATTAATATTTTCCCTCAATGCAAGCATAGCAGCTTCCCTTACTAAACTTTCAACATCAGCACCAACATAACCTTCGGTTTTATTTAATAACTCTTCAACACCAACATCCTTTGCAAGAGGCATTGTTTTAGTATGAATACTGAATATCTGCTCTCTTCCTTCTTTACCAGGAGTTCCAACAAGCAATATCCTATCAAATCTTCCAGGCCTAAGCAAAGCACTATCTAACATATCAGGCCTATTTGTTGCACCAATAACAATAACATTGCTTAAATCTTCAATTCCATCCATTTCAGATAATAGTTGATTCAAAACTCTTTCAGTAACTTTTGTTCCATTATCAATTCCTCTTTTTCCAGCAAGAGAATCTATTTCATCAAAAAATATAATACAAGGACTAACCTGTCTTGCTCTTTCAAATATTTTTCTGACTCCTTCTTCTGATTTTCCAACCCACATGCTTAATAATGAAGGCCCTTTTATTTGTAT
>CAYHLB010000004.1:0-19173 GCA_964357325.1 Candidatus Woesearchaeota archaeon | reverse complement strand
AATCTGTTTGAAACTAAATCTCTAGCACCCATGCTCTCAGAGGAATCAATTGCAATGAGGTAAGAATAAGAACTGCTCGGCCTATCAATATATAAATTACAACCAGCTAAAGAAAAAACAACTAAGAAGATAATCAATAAATCTAATAAAAAAATATTAATATTTCTTGAATAAATATCAACTCCTTTTATTCTAGCAATAGCATCAAAATTAGCAAATTTAATAGATTTTCCCCCAGACCTCTTTATGCTGTAAAAATAAAAAAATATAGTGAATGGAATTACAAATAAAAAATAAAGATACGGAGGATTGGAAAAATCAAAATTCATTTTAATCTCTCCTGCCAACTCTGCCAGCTAGAAAATGTGCTAAATCAAAGGCAAAATCCTTTGAAGTATCTAGTTCTAATACATCTATCCTAGAAGAAAAAAATAAATCTTTTACAAATCTAGTTTGTTTTTCAACTATTTCTTCGTAGGTTTTTTTAACAATGCTTGGATTAATTAAAAGCCTCTCCTCACCATAATCTTCTATAACAAGCTCTTTATTAATATCTGGCAAAGATTTATCCAAAGGATCCCTTACCATAAGAGCAATAGTCTCATATAAAGTACCTAACTTTTCAAATTCCTTTCTTTGAGCTTCATTGACTCTTAAAAAATCAGATATCAGAACAACCATTGAAGTTGATGGGCTAAGAGTTTCCAGAAGCCTATTTATCACAGAACCTATATCAGAAACTCCTTGATAAACATAAGGATCGGAAATATTATATACAAAAATGTCAAACTGTTTTTTTCCTGGAAGGGGATAGCAAACTCTGACAAGATCATTATTAAATAAAATAAAACCTACTTTATCATTAACATTAAGAAGGGAATGAGAAAAAGCAGCAGCCATTTCAGCAGCATATTCGCATTTTAACTTTTCTTGTGAGCCAAAAATCATATTTTCGCCTATATCAAAAACAAAAACAACATCCATATTCCTTTCTTCTATATACTGCCTAGCTAAAAGATTTGTTGATCTCGCACTAGCTTTCCAATCAATCAAACTAGCATCTTCATCAGAAGAAAAAACCCGATAACCATCAAATTCTAAACCTTTTCCACGAGGCAATAATTTATAAAATATTCTCTTTGGAAGAACTTTGTTTAGTAACGACTCAAACTCAGCAACTTTCGTTGCAATATCTAAATTAAGCTCTCCTCTCTTCATGAATCAAACCCTTACTTCTTCTAAAATTTCTTTTATAATATCCTCAGAAGTCAAACCCTTAATAGTGGCTTTATAAGAAAGAATAATCCTATGCCTTAATACATCAAAACAAACATCCCTGACATCCTCAGGAATAACATAACTTCTTCCCTCCATTAATGCCTTTGCTTTAGATGCAATAAATAAAGCAATACTTGCTCTTGGACTAGAACCATAGGCAATGCAATCTGCAAATTTAAAATTTTTATCCCTAGTTTTTCCAACAATGGACAAAATATAATTTTTAACATGATTTCCAAGATGTATTTTTTTAACCAAATCCTGCATATACAAAATATCTTTTGAAGTAATAACTGGCATTAATTTAAAATCATCAAATTTTTTTAATGTAGCGTTCTCTTCCATAATCATTTTTTCATCATCTGAATTAGGATATCCCATAATAATATTAAATAAAAATCTATCAATCTGAGCTTCAGGAAGTTGATAAACTCCAGTACTCTCCAATGGGTTTTTTGTAGCCATGACAAAAAAAGGATTTGGGGATTGAAAACTAGTCTTGCCTATTGTAACCTGCCTTTCCTGCATTGCCTCTAGCAAAGCAGACTGAGTTTTAGGAGAAGCTCTATTAATCTCATCAGCAATTAAAAAGTTTGCAAAAATAGGCCCTTTGACAACTTCAAATCCTTTTCCAGGAGTATATGTTGTAAGACCAATAATATCAGAAGGAAGCAAATCCACAGTAAACTGAACTCTTTTAACAGAACAACCAGTAACCTGTCCAAGAGCCCTAATAATAAGAGTTTTTGCTATTCCAGGAACTCCCTCTAAAAGAACATGCCCATTGCATATTAAACCTAAAATCAATGTATCTAAAACTCTTTCCTGACCAACAATTACTTTTTTAATCTCAGACCTTATTTTGCCAATTAAAACAGAAGATTTTTTTATAGATTCATAAAGAGTCTTATCTTCACCAGAATCATTTGATTTTTCTTTTGCCCCTCCAGATTGCAAAACAATTCTTATATCTTTTCTTTTTTTTGGAGGCTCAAGTGATGAAATATAAAAGGTTTTAGTGGAATCCCCCTCTTTTTCAGAAACTGCTTCATTAGGTTCTGAAATAAAATCTTTTTTCATTTCATTGGAAATATGAATCTTAGAATCTTCATTAAATATAGTTTGCTTGTGTTTTTTCTCTAGCAGTTCAATCTTTTTTTTCAATATCTCCTCATAATTATTCATAATATTCAACGCCTCTTTTTTACTATAATCTAAGTCAAATAATCTTCTTAAAGGTTACTAATCTTCATAAATTTTAATAGCATTACCTCTTTTCAGCCTATGTCTTTTAATAAAATAATATCCAATTCCAAGAATAAATGCAAGTAAGACTGAACCTGCAAAATAAACCACAAAATTCTCTCCAGGTTTAATCAAATCTACAATATTCTTAGAAGAACCTAATCTATTCTTGCATGCATTAACAGCTTCCTCTGCCTTAAGCCTTGCATCCCCAAAATTATCTTTATTAAAATAATCATAAGCTACTTTAATGTATTCCTTTAATTCTGAACATTCTTTATTCTGAGTTAAAAATTCCTCGGCAAACAAAAGGTATTTCTTGATTTCGCTGTCATTTACTTTTCCAAGACTAAAATAAACATGCCCCAAGGCACTATAAATTGGAGAAACAGAAGTTGCATTTAATATAACATTATAATAGCCTATATCGCTTGTTCTAGGAGTAATAATAAGTGTCAGGTTCTTTTTCTCTCCAATATTTAAACGAGAAATTAGGGTTTCATTAAAAGAAACATCGACTAAATTTGTTGAAATTTTATCTTTTAAAACAGAAGAATTAAGGGATATGGAATTCATTACATACTGGCCATTATTCTCAATAGTTATAGGAACATAAATAGTTTGATATGGAAAAACAGAAACAAGACCAGGAGTTGTAATTTTTATGCTAACTGATTTAGATACTGAAGAGCTCTGAGTAACAATCTGAGTAACTACTTGTACATCGATACTTAATTCTACACTAAAATTATTACTTTCTAGAACAGTCAATATCTGACTTCCATTGGATTCATTATATTCATAACCAGTAACTGTAAAATTACAATTAGAAGTAGATGTAGAAGAAAAATTGATAGTCGGAGTTGTTCTATTAGTCCAATTGCTCAAAGAAACAACCATAGGGCAACCTCCTGTCAAAGCTGTATAATTAAAATAAATTGTTTGATTATGTAATGGATCTGATTCATCAAAGTCATAAAAAAAATCATCTAATTCAAAATACTTTGGAGAAGTGCCAGAAATAAGTCTATTAACTCCTCCAATTGGAGTAGAATAATTAGTTAATGGGAAATTTGAATGTTCAATACTAAAATTCCAAGACCTAGTTAAATTAAGTTCTCTGGCATTAGAGAGATTATCATCTGAAGGATAAACTATTAAGGTGATATTCTTCACACCATTGGTTTCATTATTAAAATTAGGAGTGAAGAGAACAGTTAGATTAGAGCCATTTCCAAAATAACTTGAATTATATAATAAAGTTTCAGTTGAATTCCAATTATAAGAAGTTAAAACATAGGTCAAATTATTATTAATTGAATGGTTTGAGGTGAAAGTAAGATTTTGAGAACTATTTTCAGCTAATAAGAAATTATAATTAATAGATGGATAGGTTATATTGGGAATATTATACACATTAATCCAAAAAGCCTTGCTATCAGTACGATTAGTGGAATCATTAACTGTCACATTTAATCTATAGGCCATTGCCTGAGAAGTATTAAAAGTATAATTCAAAAGTCCAGTAGTAATATTAAAAATAGAGGAATTAAAATTAATAAAATCAGTTCCATTTAAAAAAACATAACTAAATGTAAAATTTGAATTTCCACCACTAACATTTGAATAACCATTTTCATCATCACTTGCATTAATCTGGTATACTAAATTCCTAGAAATGGCAGTAGTTTGATTAACAAGAGGAATTAAAACAGGAGCATCTTCAAAAATTATTATAGAAAGATTAAACTCGAGCAAAACCGATCTCCCACTATTATCTGAGACATTAATGGAAATATTATAATTTCCAGCATCATTTCTCCCTGGAATAAATGAGGCACCAAAAATAGATAGATTACTTGCTGAATTTGGAGGATAAAGATAATTACTAAATGAAAATAAACTTGAATTAGCTCCAGAAATATTTAATCTAAGAGTCAGACTCTCATTATAAAAAGTCTTTTGACCAGATGGAATTTTAAAATCATCATCCTCTATCCAAACTCTTATTATAATAGAATCCTTTTCATTGCAAGTAATATTATTAGCATTTACCACAGTGCAATTATCAACATAACTCTGAATCATAGGTCTAAAATAAGGAGTCTCGTTTAAATTATAAACTGTGAAGTTAAGAGAAACATTGCCAGTAAGACCTAATTCATCAGAAGCAATAATAGTTACAAGATGTTGCCCAACATCATCATCTTTATTAGTAAAATTAATAATTCCAGTAGAAGAATTAATTGAAAACGATAAAAAAGAAGTATCGTTTAAAAAAGAAAAAGTAATTAAATTTCCATTAGGATCAGAAACATTAGAAGATAGATTCAAATAAGTATTATTTCCCTCATAATAAACAAGATTATTTGTGATGGTTTGCCATTGAGGAGGGCTATTGCTTACAATTGTAAGGTTGAATAGAGTAGAATCTGGAGCATTTTCAAAATCTCGGGTTGTTATATTTATAGTATAATTTCCAGCATCAGTAGAATTAGGAGTAAAGGTTATCCTGGCAACAGTCCTATTTGTTCCAGAAACAGGCATATTTATAATTATAGGATAAAAATTAGTTATATTAAGTTCTTGAGCAAGATTAGACCTATTGAGAATGTCTATATTAAAACTAAGAGTTTCATTAAAACCACCTAATCCAAAAGTTTTATCAGGAATTAAAAAATCATCATCATAAACGGTAATGTTTATATTTGTAGAAAGATCGACAGAAGTAGTTAAATTACTAATATTCAAAATATCAGGCAAACTATTTAAAGTTCTATTCACAATAACATTAATAGGTTCAACAACAAGAATGCCATAGGTTAAATCCATGACTGAAAAATTAACAGTCCAATTACCAATCTCATTTATTGTGGGGGTAAACTCAATTGTAACATTTTTAACAAAATTAGTAGTATTATAAGAATTATTTGCATAAAACCAAGTTCGATTGCTAACATTATTATTTGAATTCCTTAAAAAAGCATAGCTAGAAACATTCAATAAATCAGCCGGACCTTTAGAATAAATAGTCAAATTGCAAGTACTAGGAGAGCCTTGTTGAAAAATTTTATTTTGGCAGTTACTTACATTGACACTAACACTGGAAAATACATTAAAAGTAACCAGCTGAGAATGATAAGTGGTTTTATTTACAAAATAATTTGGAGCACAATAACTAGAATTACAAGTAGCAAAATTAGATGCAGCATCCATTACTGAAATATTTGCATAATAAATACCAACATCGTCAGTAGAGGGAGTAAGATTAATCAAAGCAGAAGTATTAGATAAATTAATCAGATTGAACAAGCTGCAATTAGTTCTATGACTAAATCCTGAGAGAGAACAATTGACAAAACTTACATTAAACATCAAAGGATATTGCCCCTCTTCATCAGTTGCATTTAAATAATACTGAGATGCATTGTTTTCGCTAAAGTTATATTCATTAGAAATATAAGAAAAAATTGGAAAATCATTTGTTGAATTTATTATAAAATAAAAAAGATCAAAAACTCCAGAAGGAGGAAGATTGCTATTTGAAACTTCCACAGTAATATTAAACCTGCCTGTCTGATTATCACTAGAAGCATTTATAGAAAGATTTCCAGTTGAAGAATTCATACTGAACCAGGAATAAAATGAGGGCAGAGTTTGATTAGGATACATGCTAGAAGAAATATTTTTTAAAGAAAAAATCAAAGGAAGAGTATCCTCAGAAGTATTTGTTACATTCGCACTAAAATTATAAAAATAAATAGGAGATAAATCTTCAGATAGATTCATTTGAGTTCTTACAGTTCCAGGTAAAAAACTTGGAGTAGCTGCAATTAAACTAAAAAGAAATAGAGATACAATCAATAAAGGCATAACAAATTTATTCATATTACTTATTCCTACCCTCCTTTAACATTTTTTCAAGAAATTCATAAACAGCAATATTAATAAATTGCTTTTTATTATTATATTTTAAATGATTTTCATCACGAGCAATAAATTCCTCTACTTTTTTCAATAAATTAGTATCTATTTTTACAGCAGAACTTGCCTCTTTTATTTTTCCCATAGTAAAGTTACATTTAGTTACCTTAAGTTATAATAAGTAACCAATAGTAACTATATAAATATTTCTTTCCAACAAAAATATAGGATTATGACTTAATAAACCTATACAAATAAAATCCCTCGCTACTTTTTCCATTGAGATTAAAACCCTTACAATCAAAACTATCTAAATAAATATAATCAATGCCATATGTTTTAGCTAAATCCTGTTTAGCACTACAATTTGAATTCATAAATTTGTCATAAGTCAAAAAATTAACAGTGATAGTGGAAGATTTACTATCCAAAGGATAATTTCCAGTAGCAGCCCCAATAACAAGCCCTTTCCAAGAAGTACTCAAAAATCTACTATGGGTAATATTATTAAAAAGTGTTAAATCTTCATCAGTCAAATAACTAGAAGCAGGAGGATTTGGGCTTAATTTATTATCACTATCAATACTATTGAGTTTAAGTTCATTCCACCTTTCATTTGTAGTATAACTAAAACTAAACATAAATAAGAGAATCAATAATATTATCTGTAAAATTAAAAATAATCGATACTCCTTAAAATATCTAAGATTTCTAAGTTTTTCATATAAAAATTCAAGTCCAAATCCAGAAAAACAAATAATTAAAAGAGAAGTTGTAAAAACAACACGTTGATATTCAATAATAAACCTCCATAGTACTGAAGAATAAATAATCCAATAGACAAACCCAATAATAATTGGAGCTACAAGCCAATATCTTGTTTTATCTCTTAATTTTATAAATATCCCTAAAAACCCAAGCAAAAGAATAGGAATAGGAATAACCTTCCAAATAGAATAATCTGGAATAGCATTATCAGTAAAAGTGCTATAAAAGATTTTAGAAAAAATATAATTAAAAACATTTGAAAAAGAAAAATTATTTTGAATAAAGAGTCCAATTGAAATTAAAATTGCAACTAAAAAACAAATTCCAAAATAAAATAAAATACATTTTATTTTATCTCTTTTAGAAATATCTGAAAAATAAATAAACAGAAAAATACTCAAAGTATAAAAAATAAATAATGGGGGATAAAAGACAAGCACAAGAATGCTCATTGCCAAACCTAACCTCCTGTTGTTCATTGAAATGAAAATATACCCCAAAAGCATGCAAATAATCCCTAAAGTCAATGGAATCAAATACCAAAGCCCAGGAAGATTAGCCCCATTAACAATAAATAACAAAAATAAACATGCAATACCTGCATTTAACCTACTCACCTGATTATATCTAAGTAAAAAATAAACTAAAACACAAATAGTAATTGCAAAGAATAATGCAAAAAAAGAATAATATGCGAGAACATCTAACCCAAAGAATAACATCCATCCTGAAATATAAGAATGAAAAACAAACTCCAAATTAGGAAAAAAAGAATTCTCAAAAAGAGGATTTACAAATGCAAGAGCATTATTTTCAATTGAATATTTAACTAAAGCTACTGCACTCCATTCATCAGAATAATAAGGATAAATTGCCCTAACACCATCAACCTCCCTTATTCCATTGCTAAAAACCATTTTTCCGCTATAATTAAAATGCACACTTCCAAATTCAATTAATAAAACAATCAAGATAAATATCAACATCCAGTCTATTTTAAGATTAGATAAACTAGTTTTAATGCCATTAAATCCAATTTTTCTATAAACATAAAAAATAATAAAAACATCCATAATCAAATAAGCAAAAAAAAGAACCAAATAATAAAATATATGAAATCCTAAAGTGAATATAGAAATAAATACAGAAAACCCAATTAATCCAGAAAAAACATAAAAAAAACCATCTCTTTTATTCTTAAATAAAATTACCAATAGAAAGGGGATTAAAATAAGTACTAAACCAATTAATGACTGAATCATCTTTTATCATTATAATCAAGGACGCTCTCGTTTCCTCACTTTTGCGCCTTGATTTATTAGGAAAAGCAAAAAATTTTCCTCAAAATTTTTTGTCTTTTACTATAGTAAAAAAATCTTATTTATAAATATATCAATGAATACAACAAAATAGATAAATAGCCCTTTTTTGGCATTTATATGAAAAAAGACAAGATTCCTGAAATAACCATCATACTTCCATGCAGAAATGAAGAACAAGCAATAGAATTTTGTTTAAAACAAATTAAAGAAGTAATAAAAAAACATAAGCTTGATGCAGAAATAATTGTCTCAGATTCCTCCATAGATAATAGCCCGATAATAGCTAAAAAAAACAAAGTCATTCTAATAAAACATAATAAAGAAGGTTATGGAAATGCTTACCTAGAAGCTTTCAAAACAGCAAAAGGAAAATATATTTTCATGGCAGATTGTGATGGAACCTATGATTTTAATGAAATTCCCAAATTTCTAGAAGAACTAAAACAAGACAATGACTTAGTTCTAGGAAATAGATTTGCAGGAACAATGGAAAAGGGCTCGATGCCTTTCTTGAATAAATATCTAGGCAATCCAACCCTTTCAGGAATTTTAAGATTATTCTTTTTCACAAAAATAAAAGACTCTCACTCTGGAATGCGAGCAATTAAAAAAGAAGCATTAAAAAAACTTAATCTAAGAACAACTGGAATGGAATTTGCATCAGAAATGATAATAAAAGCAATAAGAAATAATCTAAAAATAAAAGAATTGCCTATAAACTATTATAAAAGAAAAGGTAATTCAAAACTAAGGCCATTCTCAGATGCATGGAAACATACGAGATTTATGTTGCTCTATAGTCCTTTATTTTTATTTTTTATTCCAGGAATAATCCTCTTCTTTATAGGATTAATATCCATCATATTACTCTATTTCACTAAAGTAAATTTATTTGGAATCCAATTATTCTACCATCCAATGTTCCTTTCATCCTCGCTCATGATAATTGGATATCAATTAGTAATCTTCTCCATATTTGCAAAATCCTACTCCATTAATCATTTAGGAGAACAAGAAAGCGCTCTAATGAAAAACCTATATAGGCTAGTAACAATAGAAAAAGCAAGCATCGCGGGATTAATAATCGCATTATTGGGAATTATAATCTATTTAGCAATATTCTTTAAATGGATAGAATCAGGACTTCCAGCATTAAATGAAATAAAGAACTCCATTGTTGCCTTAACATTAATCGTCATAGGAGTACAAACCATTTTTTCATCATTCATGTTAAGTATATTAGGGATAAAGGAAAGATAAAAAATACCTCGGGCTTCAGCCCGATGGATTTTTTAAGTGTCAGAAACTCTTGATAAAATTCAAAAGGCGAGTTTCTGAGCACCTCGAAAACCTCCAAATACAAAGAAGGTTTTCTCCGCCTCCAAAAAGGAATGAACGTCTTAAAAGACGAGGTATTAATCTTTTTGGAGCAATAAAATTATTTAAAAATGACATCACAAAAAACAAATAAAATTGCAGGAATTTTATCAAAAATATTTAAAAATGATAAATTATACATTTTCTTCGATATGCCTAAATGTGCAGGAAACACCATAAAAGAAAATTTTTATAAAAACTTAAAAAAAGAGGAAATTTTGGAGATTTATAAGCCCCCCTTTAAAACCAATCAGGAGATTGATAGGTATATAATCTCAATTCCAGAACGAGAAAAGCAAAAAATAAAATTGATTATAGGTCATCATGTTTATTATGGAATACATAAATTCTTTGATAAAGATCCTATATATCTGACTTTCATAAGGAATCCCATAGACAGAACAATCTCCCATTACAATTATGCACTAACCCAATATAAAGTAAAGAAGGAAAAAAATGTATTTCCAACAATATTATCCTCAAAAAATAAAATAATCACATTTAAAAAATGGTTAAAAGAAAATTTATTCTTGCATGATATGATGTGCAGAATGTTATATGAAGATTTTTATTTTACAGGAGTAAAAAAGTTAGAGTTTTCAGAAATTGATTCAGAAAACATGAAAAAGATTTTAAAAAAATTTTATTTTATAGGATTAGTTGAAAATTATGAAAAAGATATTTCATATGTTTTCAAAAAATTAAGATTATCAAAAAAAGCTAAAAAACAAAATGTATCTATAAAATATATTGACCCCGCTGATAAATCTTTGAGGAATTTTACTAAAGATTTCTTAAAATTAGATCTTAAATTATATAGATATTTAATTAAAAAGAGAGGTTTAATTTAAAAATGAAAATAGCAATATTCCATAACTATATGGATAACATAGGCGGAGCAGAAATAGTTGATTTAATATTAGCAAGAGAGCTAAAAGCAGACATCTATACAACCAATATAAACAAAGAAAAAATTCAAAAAATGGGATTTTCAACAAACAATATCTTTAGCATAGGAAAAATACCAATAAATGCTCCATTCAAGCAAGAATTTGCCTATTGGAAATTCAGAAAATTAAATATTGAAAAAAAATTCAAAAAACACTATGACTTCTATATAATTGCAGGAGACTGGGCAATGCCTGCAGGAAGAAATAATAAACCTAATCTATGGTATGTTTATTCCCCAAAAAGAGAAATATGGGATCTATACGAATATGTAAGGAATGAAATAGTGCCAGGAGTCTATCTTGGGAATATAAACAAATACATATTTGACATATGGGTAAAATTGCACAGATTTTTAGATTTAAGGGATCTGAATAATATCGGAGAGATAATAAGTATATCAGAAAACGTACAAAAAAGAGTTAAAAAATATCTAAACAAAGAAAGCAAAATAATTCATCCACCAACAGAAACATCAAAATATAGCTATAAACCCCATAAAGGATACTGGCTTTCTGTGAACAGATTATTTCAACATAAAAGGGTTGACCTACAATTAAAAGCATTTTCAAAACTACCTTCTGAAAAATTAATAATAGTTGGAAGTTATGAAAATTCTGAACATTTTCAAAAATATGCAAATTATTGCAAAAAAATAAAACCAGAGAATGTAAAAATACTTTCATGGATTAATGAAAAAGAGCTTATAGAACTATATGCTAATTGCAAAGGATTTATTGCAACATCCTTAGATGAAGACTATGGAATGAATGTAGTGGAGGCAATGGCATCAGGAAAGCCAGTAATCGCTTCAAATGAAGGGGGCTTTAAAGAAACTTTAATAAACAATAAGACAGGGATATTAATTCAGGACATAGATGAAAATAAATTAATAAAATCAATAAAAAAAATGAGTAAGGAGATTGATAAAAATGAGACTAAATATAAAAAAGCATGTCAAAAACAAGCAAAAAAGTTTGACACAAAAATATTTATAAAAAAAATGAAAGAGTATATCTGATAAGAATGCTATTTATTGCTTAAATAATCCTGTATTCTTTTTTGTATTAAAGAATATCTATTACGAATATCATTATTACGTTTATAATCTTCAAAATAACTGCTGGAATGAACTCTCCATTTAACAGTCTTTTCATTCAAATAAAGATATTTACAAAGCAAACTCAACTGAGTATGAAACCACCAATCAAACCAAATATCATAATCATTTGAAAAATCAAGTCCATTTAATAATTCCCTTCTAACAACTACTGAAGAAAAACTCTTAACAGGCAACCTATCACTTATCAATTTTTTCATATCAAAAGGTCCTGAAGGAATATCAAGATCCCTAAAGAAATAAGAAACCTCTTCATTTCTTTGTATCAGAAGCTCAGACTCCCCAAAGGACTGTACATTGCTAAAAACACACCCTACATCAAGATGATTCTGAAAGATAATCAGTTTATTAATTAAATTATCTTTTTTCCATATATCATCTCCTTCTAAAAAAGCAACATAATCTCCAGTACATTCTTTGATACCGACTCCATAAGAAGATGCAAGACCCCTTTTGTCCTTATCCTTCTTTATTAACCTTATCTTACCCGGATATTTTTTTATATATTGTTTAACTATATCCCTAGTTTTATCACTAGAACTATCATCAATAACTATTAATTCCCAATTCCCATAGGTTTGATTTATAATAGAATCAATAGAATCAGATATACACCATTCTTGATTATAGCTAGGAAGGACAATAGAGACCTTGTCGATAAATTCAAGATTATTATCGACCCTATAAACAAATTTTTTAAAAGTATCAGAAACTATACGTTCTACTTTTTCTTTAGAAATTTTCCAACCACCATCAAAATTAGAATCAAGAGACTTAATCAAATTATTCATAAGAGAACGATTTACTGCTAAATCTTCTAAGGCCTTTGCCAAATCTTGAGAATTCATATTTTCAACCAAAATTCCCCTTTTATCTAAAATCTCAGAAACTCCTCCAGAGCTTTTAAAAGAAATAACTGGTTTCTTCAAAGCTAAAGCCTCTAAAACTACCAAAGGAAATGGGTCTTCCCTTGAAGGCAAAACAAAAACATCCCCTGCATTTATGTAAGGATAAGGATTCTCCTTTTCTCCTAAAAACAAGAAATTATCCTTCTTTTGATAAAAATCTAATGAATCATCATCACTAGGCAAAACACCTATCCAGATAAATTTAAATTTGCCCGGATATTTTTTTTCAAGAATTTTACATGAATCAAACAACAAATCAGGACCCTTTCTCTTAATAACTGAACCAACACTAACAACTAATAATTGATTCTTTTTATAACCAATTTCAGAGTAGATTTCTTTCTTTTCTTTTTCCCGGCTCTTGCTAATAACTTCTGGAGCATAGATACTATCATTTATAACAATCACCCTAGAATCAAGACAACCAATATCATTAACAAGATAATCCCTTACTTTATTTGAAGCAGCAATAAAAATACTAGCTTGTTTTGAAAACTGATTTATTTCTTTTTTTGTTAAAAAAGAATTAAAGACAGAGTCCAATTCATGTATGTGAAATACAACCGGAATATTAAACTTCATAGCTTCCTTAGCATATTCATAACCAGCAATAGTATTAACATAGACAATTTTTGGATTGACCTTCAATATTACACTCCTAGCAACTTCCTCCTTAGAACCCCCAATATAAAGCTTCTCAGGATAAATAATATCCTTAAATACTCTGACAAATTCTTCATGCATACTTCCCATTTTCTTAGAAACCATTGAAACATTATAATCATCCGAGAGGTTCCTTGCAATATCCAAAATTAGTTTTGGAGCTCCAGTTCGAGTCTCCTCATGATTAACAAAAAGAATATCAACTGGCTTATGCTTTATAAGAAACTCTTCCCAAAATCGGTTAGTATAATAATTAGTTATGCTTGAAAAATTATTTTTATTAGAAAAAATATTTTGATTAAATCTTATTAAGCCATCATAAATCTCTCTAAAAAAACTTTCTTTAGGAAAAAGAATCTCTATAATGTTCTGGTAGGCCCTTAATAGTTTCCATGTCAAACTTAGCTCAATATTTTTTAAATGTGCAACTAATTCTTCATTTTTAACCCTCTCAAATATAAGTTCATTTTCAAAAAGATTATTTAATTTAGGGTTAAATGCCTGCAATCTCCTCTCAAAACATTTTAGAAATAAAGAAAAATGTTTCCTATAAACATAATCAAGAGCTTTAAGTCGGTTTTCTCTTATAAATGCTTGAGTATTTACAGAATGATCCTTTAACCTATAATAAAACATGACCTCTGGAATATGATAAAACTTCCATCCTTTTTCATATGCATTAATTGAAAACTCCCAATCCTCCCACATAAACATATTCTCATCAAAACCTTTGCAGTCTTCCCAAACTCTTTTTCTAACAACTGCACAAGTATCAACAATACATTCAAAGAAAAATACCTCTGAAACATCAAATTCTTTTTGATAAATCAACCTATTCTTAAGACCAAACTCCCTTTTATCGCCATAAACAACCCCTATCTCAGGATTCTTATTAAGAATAGAGATCCCATTAGAAATATAGTCTTTATTTATTTTATTGTCAGAATCTAAAAAAAGAAGATAAGAAAATTTCGCATGTTTCACCCCAAAATTTCTTGCAGCACTAGGGCCTTTATGGTCAATTTTTAAAACACGATACCCTTTTTTTTTCATAGAACTCAATACTTTTTTTGTTAGGTTATCAATACTCCCATCATCAACAATTATTATTTCATACAATTGTTTATCACACTTTTCAACACTTTCAACAGCTTCTTGCAAATATTCCCCATCGTTATAACAAGGAATTATGACCGAAACCTTATTTTTATTCTCCATTTTTTACTCTTTATAATTATTGCCCCCTTCCAATAATTTCAATCCCATTCCACCAATCCGGAGATCCATCTTTTAAAGTTCTCATCTTAAATAAAGATTTAAAGTTAGAATTTTCTAATAAAAAATCCCTATTAGCTTTTTCCACAAAATCCCAATTAAAATCATCAACTATAATTATACATTTTTCAGAAAGATACGGAAGAACTGCCCGAAGTCCAGAAATCTGATCATCATAAGAATGATGACCATCATAATAATAAACATCAACTTTCAAATTCTTTTCCTTATCAAATAAGGTTTTTAGCACTTTTTCATAACTATGGCCATAAAATTCAATATTTTTTAATTCGGGAAATTTTTTAAGATTGTTCATTAAACACTTTTTGTTAGAATTCTCTGGGTCAAATTGAGAAAAATTATCAATTCCAATACATCTTGTTGAAGGATTGAAAAGCGCAGCAGAAATAAGACTAGAACCTCTATAAGTTCCAACTTCAAGATAAACTCCATTTTTTGCAAATTTTCTTACAATTTCATTAATTAAAAAGCGAATATTTTCTGAGTTCATACCATCAACACATTTAAGATCTAAAATCCTCATTTTCCTATTAATCGGATTTAAATCAAACTTATAATCCAACCAATTTTTTCTTAATATTCTATAAATACCATTGTCATAAACGATTGAAAAGAATTTCTGAATTTTTTTCAAAGGACGATAAATAAATAAAAAATTTCTCTTCAAAGATTTTCCAAAAATGCCAAGATGATATTCGGATTTAAATATAAAATCTTTTTTCAACTTAAGAAGATTATTCCCCATACTTATCAAAAAATCTAAGAAGTCAATTTTAAGCCTAGTAAGATACTTAGAGAATTTATTTAAAAAAATCTTGAATTTGGAATCATTTTCATTACTTAATGAAAAATAATTTTCAACAGACTCATGCAGTTCTGGTTTATTTGAAGACCATTCCCAACACCCCTCGTCCCCTACTTTAATATCTTTTTTAGGATCAAAATTATAATCATTCATAACCTTTACTAAATTCCAGTAATTCCGATTGTTTTCATTTCCATGCCATAAGTGAACTAAAACGCCATCAAAATAATAGATACTTTTATTAATTTTATTTTTTATTTTTTTTCCCCATCTATTAAAATCTTTAGCTATGGAATAATTAATATAATTGAAAGCAATTCCATTTATTTCACTGTTTATAAAAAGATGAGCCATATAAAGATCAGGTATAGAAGAACAGCTCCGATCATAGACTCCATATTTCTTGAATATACTAGTTCTAGATGCCCAAATTCCAGGTTCAAAGTAAGGATTTGCCCAGCTTTTCAAAACTTCGCCACCCAATTGAGATGCACCATAAGAAATAGAAAAAGTTTTATATCCCACCTTATAAATCCGGTTATAAAAACCAGGATCTTTCACATTAAAATATCTAAAATTTTTAGGAAGTCTGATTAACTTAGAAAAAAGCTGGACTGCGTTATACTCTTCAAGAAGCTTGGAGGTCTTATTTATCCAATCATCATCAAGAAAAATAATATCATTATCAAGCCAGCAAAATTTATCACAATCTTTTGGGAGATGTTTTATACCAATATTTATTAATCTTTCTTTTTGCCAGAGTATGCTATTACATTTAACTTGAATTAAGATATCTGCATCATCTTTGTTTAATTCAAAAGGTTTTCCCCTAAATGCTGCTTCAACTGCAATTAATTTTAAACCTTGTTTTCTCGAAGATTCTCTGAACCTGCGATAATTTTTGATTTTATTTTTATATCCTGCAGGATTAAAGAAAGAAGTTACCCCCCAAAAACTTCCTGGAAGTTTTTTATAAGATTTTGGAGCATTTTTCATACTATCTCTTCCATTCGGAAGCAATCTATCCATATTGCCGCAATTGTGAACAATATTTATCAATTCCTTTTGATCTGTATAAAACAATCCATTATTAGTGTAGAACTTACCCACATTGGAGATCAAGGTATAATTATAAACCGAAGGCAAAACTATGCCTTGGCCATCATTTCTCACAACATAATTAAAGATTGTTTGATCAAGTGCAAAAAAATCCTGATTTAAATAATAAGTAAGTGAAGAAATTTCTTTTATAATTGCTCTCACAAATTCTTTTTTACCAATTATCATCCCACTGTTCACTAGTTTTTGTCTTCTTGCTTTTTCAAAAAATAACATTCTTATTTTTTCATTCCCTATCTCAGTTAGGCATTTCAAATTTAAGCCTTCATCTGCCCCAGAATCTTCTTCAACAAAACCATAGCTATCCTTTGTAATTTCAAATGCCTCCTCAAATGAAGATTGAAACCATATATCGCCCCCATCAACGCACATAACATTCAAAATTGAATCAGGAAGATTATCCAATACACTGAGGATATCGATATTTCTTTGATTAGAAATAATAAAACTATTCTTCTTAAAAATAACATCTGCATTATATACCTTTTTAATTCTATCCGAAAATTTTTGGTCTTTTCCATAATATATAACAAAAATCCTTCCATTAAATTTAGCAGTATTTCTTAAAGTAAAAAGAAAATCTTTTTCAAAATTTCTCTTCATCTTATCATCAATATAAGTAATTATTGCACGAGTCATTTTCAATTTCAAAGAAATTGCATCTTTAAAGGTTATCTATTATCCAGTAAATAGTTTAGAATCAATATAAATCTCATTCAACAATTTTCATTTAAACCCATTCATATATTGCTCAATAACCTCTTCAGGCTTTCCTTCAATTACTACGCCCCCATTATCCAACAATATTACTCTATTGCAATATTTCATTATATTCTCCATATTATGGCTTACTATTATTACTGTAGCTCCACCTTTTATTAATTCTTCTATTTTTTTTGATACTTTTTCTTTAAAATATCTATCTCCTCCAGCCTCCAACGTCTCATCAAGCAAAAATATTTCAGGATAATTATGATTTAAACAATGAATAGTAACTGAAAATCCAAGTCTTACAACCATTCCACTTGAGAATTTATAAACAGGAGTATCTACAAATCCACCTAATTCAGAAAACTCAACAATAGCATTAAATTTTTGTTTTATTGCATTCTGGGATAAACCAAGAATAGAACCCATAAGATAAATATTTTCTCGCATTGTCAAACGAGGATTGAGTCCTTGGGAAAATCCAGACATATACACAACCCTGCCATGAGTTTTAATATATCCACTGTCTGCCTTATATACTTCAGCGAGAACCCTTAACAAAGTTGATTTTCCAGAACCATTTTTTCCAATAATTCCAATAACTTCATTAGAATATGCATTTAATGAAATATTTTTAATAACCGCAAGTTTTTTCTTTTCAGTTTTTCTTTTCAAAAATCTTATCACTCCTTGAAGAGCACTCTCGTCCCTAAGAACGTCTATATAGAAAGACTTGGTAATATCTTTTGCTTCCAATCTTAAGATTTTTTCATCCATTATAATTTACACTCTTTCAGCAAATTTATTTTTATTTTTAATAAATACAATAAATCCAATAAAAAATACTGCCAAACCAATAAAAATAGCAGTACCTGTTAAAAAGTATCCTGGAAATCTTTGATATATAACAATGTCTCTAGCTAAAGTGATATAGTAAAAAAGCGGATTAAATAAATTAAATTTATATAAAATAGTTCCAGGAGCAGCAAAATAAAATATTGGAGTTATAAACCAAAGCAATCTGCCAAAAACATCCCAGACATTATTAAAATCACTTACATAAACTCCAATTGTTGCAAGAATAAAAGACATACCTAACGTAAAAAACAGCAAAAATAAAAAGATTATTGGATAAAACATAAGTCCAATTAAACTTACTTTAAAATAAACCATAAACAAAGCAAATAAAATTATTTCAAAAATATGTGCAAATATAAATTCTAGCACAATTGCAATAACAAAAGATTCCTGAGTTGTCTTAATGGATTTTAAAAATCCACTGTTATTAGCCATAGACTTCACAGAAGACATTGTTGAATTTAAAAAAAAGTTAAACATTATCAAACCTAAAAAAAGATACAAAGGATAATCTTGCTCAGGTTTCGCATTAATAACTTGGCTCATTACCATAATTATAACAAAAAAAGCCAAAGGATTCAATAAATACCAAAAAATTCCAAGGTAACTGCCTTCATTTCTAGTCTTAAAATAAGATTTAGCTAAAGAAAGACTAAGCCCTAGAATACTTTTTAATTTATACCAACCTGCTTTAATATTCATAAATTACAAAGATATGTGAGTATTTTAAATATTACTATAGTTGCGAGAGTTAATGAGTTTTGTTTATAAATACTCTAATATGACATCCTCTCCACCCTAAAGGTTTTTTGCTGAGGCAAAAAATCGCCTGAG
>CAYHLB010000003.1:0-20151 GCA_964357325.1 Candidatus Woesearchaeota archaeon | reverse complement strand
AAAATCTCCACAAACATACTCCAATCTAAAGATTGGAGATTTTTATGAGAGTTAATAAAACACCTATAATTTTTTATTAAAAAATAATCCTTTATAACCCTCACTTTTTAACATGAAACCTCCTCAAAAATCCAGCTCTTCCCGAGGACATAAAGTTTTACTTTTGAATGGACCAGAAAATTTTATTTTCTGGAGTTCTTTCAAGAAGGCTCCAATCCATTTAAAATCCAGTTTTCTCCGAGGTCTTTTTTAAAAGAGCTCCAATCCATTTAAAATCCAGTTCTTCCCGAGGGTTCTTTCAAGAAGGCTCTCAGTAAGTCTTAATAAAAAATAAAAAAAAAGAAAAATAAAAAGCTTAAGTTTAACTTAATGCAGGCCCAATTTCTTGTTTACCTACTTCAGTATCAACTCCAGTAATTAACTTAGATAACGCTGCCTTTGTATCCTCAGCATTATAACCAGCAACTAGAGTAGCAACCTTTGCAGCATTGTATGGTGATGTGAAAGTCTTTATTAAGTACTTTCCAGCGCCAACAGTTGTAGCAGCTGTAAATGCGTCTCCGCACATTACATCAGTACCACCTAACAATTGAACAGCAACTTGGTTAACACAACTTCCTCCAACAACAACTAAGTTCATATCTTTGAATGATGCTGTATCAGTGTCTTTAAACACTTTGATACTTGAATCACCCCCAGCAGTAGCACTTGAAGCAGTTAAGAAGAAATTACCATAGGATTCTCCGCCATTGTATGTAAATGTAACAATATCTTGGTCTCCACCTTGATCATACTCATACTTTGTTGCAAGAGCAGAATATACATAATTTCTATATACATTTGTTGAACTTCCTGTTTCAATATTACTTGAAGCAGTTCCAGCAATTCCTGTTCCATTAACAGTAATAGTTGATACTTGAATTCGTGGTGTTGAAGTCCAAGAGATTCTAGAGGTAAAATTACCACCAGCACCTTTGTTTTCATTCTTATCTTCTTCTGTAAATAGAAGATCAAACGAATAATTGCTATGTCCAAGAAACGCACTTTCAGGCCCACCTGTAGTAAGATTAATTGCACCAGCCAATGCTGTTGCAGCAGTTACATTACATTGGGCAGCAGTAGCATTCCAAGGTAACCAAACCCTCAAACCATCTTTTGAATAAAGAGTTCTCCAACCACTAGTTCCAGTAGCAGTAAAAGTAGCATTCTTAACAACAGGTTCAATATTTGAAACCATCATCTCAGCATTTCCTATTGTAATAGTGTCACCATTAGCAGCATCTTTCTTAGCTTCTACCCATGCACTATTTTTTCTATAGCTTATAGTAACTCTATGAGTTCCCGAGTCATTTTTCCAACTATCAGCTCTTAAAAGATAAGATTCAGCATCTCTTCCATCACTCCAAGAAAGTATTGCATACTCATCAGCACTATTTCCTACCCAGAAAACAGTTGTTGCATTTGTTCCAGTATTTAATCTCTGTGTTGCACTTTTTCCAAATCCTAAAAAGTAACCATTACTATCTCCATATAATAATGGGATTGTTTCACTTGAATCTTTTAGTGGAAAGTTATTTAATTCCATAACATAATTCCCACTATTCTTAACCTTTATTTCTTCTTTTTTAGGAGTTGTCATTCCAGTATAGGATAATTTTATAGATTTAAATCCAGGTATGACTATTTCACTTCCATCAGCAGCAAAAGAATCATCATCAACTTTCCAAATAAGTTTTATTTGATTCATTTTACCGTCAGTCAAGCCCAATAAGCTGCTTAATCCAGAGACAGAAACATCATTTAATTCAATATCTGAATTATTTATAAGCTTTAATTTACCGCTTCCAATACTGAATTCAACCTTGCTTATTCCAGTGTCCTTTGAATTATACATTATATCCCTTACACCTACAAATGAACCATCTTTTAATTTAGATGTTTCACCTTCTTGTAAAGAATTTGTAACAACACCGTCAATATCTAACTTAACAGTTGTTGCATCAATATTACCTATTTTGATTGTATAAACCTTTGAACCTAGAGTAACAGTAGCACTTTCACCTTCACTAACAATTACTTTATCAGCAGAGTCAAGTAATGTAAGAGATGTTGTTGTATTTGATAGAATATAATAGGATTTTCCTAAAATTTCAATTTCAGCAGTAGGCAAATCGCCCCATACAGGATAACTTGTAAAGTCTAATGTATAGTTAAACACATTAGCATTAGAAGCAACCCTAATACCTAAAGCAGGTGTATCTACTTTATAATCATCATCTTCAAACATTCCATAAGTCAAGTTTGCCATGACTAATTTTTGAGTATATTTAAACTCATCATTATCATCATCAACAAAAATTCCATCTTTTAACAAAGTTGGAAGGTCATCATCAGTAATTGTACCAGAAATAACATCTTTTATACCCCTTCCAAGCTGGAAAGCAGTAGATTGTTTTTTTATCTGATAATTTTCACCAGTGATTGTTGTAGTTGTTACAGTTACTTTTTTGTCTAAGTCTCCTTTTACAATATCCACTGCATTTGTCATATCAACACTTGCAGCAGCAGCAGATCCATAGACTATTGCAACATCAGCAGCACCACTTTTAACAAATGGAGCTGGGTATGCAGCAGCAGCTGCGAATCCTATTGTACTTGAAAGCATAACAGCACTAGCAAATACCGAAGCTATTTTTTTATAATTAAATTTCATTTTTTTAACCTCCTTTCACTAATCTAAACAATTACTTTCTCCAGAACCAATGTTCTGAAATTTATATTCTGTATCACTGTATGAAACACTGTATATTCTGATTACTTACCCCTAAGGGTAATGATTAGCTATATTCAAGTTAGTTTAAAAAGCTTTCTAACATCTTTATTAAAAATTAACAACAAATACACCTTTTTTAGGCTTATATTTATAAAGCTTTCGATGTCATTTTATTTAAGTATCAAAGTTTCTAGTGATTTATTTTAATGCAAAAATCCTATTTCTTCATCCTATTTTACAATAGTCTTTATTTTTAAACATATATTGAAAAAATAAACCCATAACAATAAAATATATTTCTTATATATATGGAAAAATTTATATACTATATGTTATTTTATATAGGATAAAATATCCATGGCAAAGCAAACAAAGGAAATTTCCATCTCAATAACTGAAAAAGAAGGAACATTTACCTCTATTTTTAATAAAATGAGGGGAGAATCTAAAAATTCTGAAGTTTCAACTCTAAGGCATCTTTTAAGCAATGAAAAAGCAAGACTTTTGCACATTGCAAAGACCAAACAACCAGAATCAATCTACAAATTAGCCAAACTTCTTGGAAGAGATTTTAAATCAGTAAGGCATGACATAAGGATTTTAGAAAAGTTTGGCTTTATAGAACTTATATCAAGCCATAAAAACAACAGAGAACTCCTAAGGCCTGTTGTTGATGCAGACCAAGTGATAATAAAGATAACTCTATAAAAGTTAGGTTTTTATATATACTATTATATCAAATAACTTTAATAATCGGAAATTGTTAGTTATTTGATTATTAGGAAATAACATAGTAAAATATACGAAAATTAATGTTATTTCCTATACAATACTTACAATGGCAAAAAAAAAGACTCCTGCAAAATCCTATAAAAAATACATAATAATTCTTGCTATTCTCCTTGCCATATTACTAATCTTTTTATTTGGAGCAAAAATCTATCTAATATTCAACCTTTTAGTAGGAAATGATGTTCTAGTGAGAGTTAGTCTTGATAAAGAAAACCTGTTTCTTAGCCATGGTCAAGAAGATTCAATAAATGCAAAAACAGACATAGTAGCAAATCCTTTTTGCAGTGTTTATTGCAATTACACATTTAAAGACATAAGTTCCAATGAAATCCTGGATTCTAATAAATTTTCCCTAAAAACCCTTTCTCCAATAAATAAAGAATTTAAGTTAAAAGCCCCTTTATTTGGAAAAGGTCAAGAACTCTATAGATTTGAAATAGATTGCAATAGCAAAAAAACAATCCTATGCGATACTTCAGAAGAAATAAAATCAAGAACAGTCCTAATTACTCTAAATTATAACCTGACTTCAGAAGAACAAACATTAAAAGATAACCTAAGAAGCTCAATTATTCAAGGTTCAAACAATCAAAATCATGTAGCCACAAATCTGCCATATTATAATCAAGCCATTTTATCTCTAAACAACTCTCCAGACATGCTTGTTTTTATCAACAAATCTAAATCAGTACAAACTCTTTTATTAAATCTAGAATCCAAGTTAATTGATTCATTAAATATTTGGAAATCCCAAGATTACCTTTCCTCAGCATCAAAAATAGAGGAACTTTCAATTATAAGTGATAATTTAAACAAAAGCTTCAATAGTCTTTCCATAGAGTTTTCTTTTTATTTATTTAACTATAACAATCAAATCAATAGAACCAGAACTTTAAATAAAAATTTATTATCTCTAACTTCTCAGAATCTTACACAAGATAATGTAAATAATCTTTCTTATTTAATAAATGAATCTAATAATTTTACAATAATATTTAATAATTTATCTTTTGGTTTAAGAGAACAATCTATTTCAAAATTTGAAAATGAATATCAAGAACTTTCTGCATTAATTAGTTTAAACAACATAACCAACACTTCTTTAATTTCAACAAACCTAACTTATTTCAATAAAACCTTTATTGAAATAAGTCTAATAAACTCCAACCACTCCTTTAATCTAGAAGAACCAGATGAAACCTGCTGCCTCTTTGGAAAATGCCAGCCCTGTTGCAATCAATCCTGTTCCAATGATAAATCCAAATTTCCAATACTATTTGTTCATGGCCATAAATTCAATAAAGATATTTCAGCAGATACTAATTTTCATTCATTTGAAGCTCTTCAAAAATCCTTTGAATCCAAGGGTTATTTAAATTCAGGTTTTATTTTTTCATCAAATGGAATTCCTGGAATCTGGAGCAAAATTAATTCTCCACTGACACTATCAACAAGCTATTATTTTGAAATCCTAAATAATCCCAGCGGAGAGACTATCCTTGAATCTAAAAAAGATAGCATTGACACCTATGCTCTGAGGTTAAATGGAGCAATAAAAGAAATTAAAAAAAGAACAGGAAAAGAAAAAGTTGTCCTAATAACCCATAGCATGGGGGGGTTAGTCGCTAGAAAATATCTCCAGATTTTTGGTGAAAATGATGTGGAAAAATTAATTTTAATAATGGTTCCCAATCACGGAATAAATAAGAAAATTTTAGACTATTGTAATTTTTTCGGTTCAGAAGTAGAATGCAGTAACATGGATAAAAATAGCATTTTTATTAATAAATTAAACAATGGAGAACCTCCAAAAATACCTGTTTATAATATAATTGGAATAGGTTGTAATATGGATGGAGAGTCAGGAGATGGCATTGTTACTAACTCAACAGCTTATTTATCCTGGGCAAACAACTATTACATAAATGGAACTTGTGATGATTTAAGATTTACTTTTCTTCACACAGATATAACCTATCCTGAAAAATATCCGCAAATAGTAACTATTATAAATGAAATATACAATTCATCCTAAAATCCCCGGTTCTTGCAAACAAGTAAATCAGCACTTATAACTCCTCCAGAACCAGAAGTTCCAATTGTTATTGTATGAGTTCCGCCTTCTATAGAACTGCAATTAGCAAAATTGCCATTTGCTAAAGAAGTTATATTGTTCAAATGATTTTCATTTATCATTTCTCTATAATACACCTCCAGACGATAGGCTTTATTTTTATATAAATCACCAACATTTAGGCTTTGATCCAATGCTTTCTCCAAACTTGCTTCAACTGCATCGCAAACTCCAATAATCTCTGGATTTTCTTTGCAAGAAGTTTTTTTGCCTCCATTAAATTCAGTTTCTGTTGCAGTAAAACTGCAGGTTCCAGTATTATCTGAATACATATTTTTAACATCCAGCATATAGGTATATAATTTAGTAGCACCTTTTGGAATTATTACTCCTCTTTTAAAATTTGCCAAACTATATTGGCTAATAAGTTTATTATCATCATCATAAAATCCTGCATTTATAGGATTAGAACAATCAACATATGGATAGTATCCTGCACTTGAAGATATTTTTCCAGAAATACCTGTTATAGTTATTTTATATCCTTGTTTTAATCCAGATAAAACTAATTTAGGTTTATCTGCATTTCCATTTGGACTTTGATGCCCCCATGGCCCTTGTTTTGAATCAACACTAACCTTTGAACTTATAGGGCTAAAAGATGAATCAGTAAGGCTAGTTGCACTATCCTGTGAGCAAATAGGTTCAGCATAGCATTTTTTATTTGGTTTTTTATTGCATTCATTGATTAAATCTTCCACTGCCCTTGGTTCATTATTTTGAGAATAGCAATCACTAGTATAATACATAACTGCCTGGAGAAGATTAGATATTCCCGCAGTAGTGCGTGTTTGTTTTTGAGTCATAAATACAGTTAAAAATATGAATCCAATAACAGTCACTAGAATTACAATTAAAACAAACCCAACCATTTCTTGCTGTGCTCTCTTGTTTATCATATTTTTGTTCTGTTCTTTCCGAGTCTTTATAAGAGCTCTTTTGTTGATCAGCTTTTTTTCTTGTTTCATATCTTGTTTATCCTCCAGGGCTGTTTTTATATTGTGTTCCAGCAACAATCATGCCTATTTCACAACTATCATAACTTCTTCCCTGCAGATTTCCAAACTCTTGATATTCTTTTCTGCAAAATGCAATAAAATTTGAAGAAGCTACTTCTTCATAAACACTTTTATCATAGATAGTTATGACATCGCAATCAGGATAATTTCCAATTGTGCATTCAATCATGTTATTATACTCAAGATTAAATGCAGAATATCTAGTTATTATCCTCAGACTGCTAAATGGCCAAAAATTCATATAAGCACTCTTATTTTTTAAGGAAATTGCCTTATCACCATCAATGCAATTAGATTTAGAAGAAACACAACTAAACTCAGGAGAATCTGCAAGAGCTACCATTGCTCCAAATGTTTTTTCATCAGCAAGCCTGTTTGCTTCTTTGTAAAGACTGTTATAAAAAATTACCATCACAATAAGCCCAACTAATGCAAAAAACAAAAAAACTCCAACTAGCATAAATGCCATCTCCTGTATTCTTAATTGAGCCTTAGTATTGATTTTTTTCTTCATTTTTATATAACTTGCATCCAGGATCTGCATCATTGTTTATTACATCTATTTCTTCAGATATTTTAACAAGATTTCTAAAAACAGTTTCTGAATAAGTAAAATCTCCAGTAATCGCAGTCATTTGATAAAGTTTATTTTCAACATTAGATCTGCAATTTTTTCTTTCAATTATCTTTATCTTGTCAATGTAAATATATCCCAGTTGATTTAATTTAGCCATTAATCTTTCAACATTGCATTTGTATATCTCTGGAGAAGAAAAAATAGCAGCATAAATCAGATTTCCATCATAGAACAATCTTTGCTCTTCTTTCATGACATATCTTCCTGCAGTTGAAACACTCACATCGCAGGCCTTTCCAGACTTAAAACAAACATTTACACCATTGCATACAGTTGTTTTATTTGGAAATTGTATGTTATTTAACTGCAATTGTTCAAGATCTATTTTAAATTGTTCAGGAGAATCATAAAAACAATAGGTTCTATCTGAAAAAATAATCAAATCCGCAACTTTAAATGGCATAAAAAATCCAACTGAAAATGGGAAAAAAGTCTTTCCTTCAAGCATATTCTCTGTAAAAAGATATTTGTTTTTTATTGCAACATCATAGCCCTGTTGACTATATTCTTTATTAAAGATTTTATCAGAAGCAGAAACTGATTGTTTTCCAAAAGGTTGTTCCATGTCAGCAGAACAACTAAAATAAAGTTGAGTATCTGTTTTGAATTTTAATTCAGGAGGTTTTACACCAGCAGCAATCCCAGCTTCCCAAGTTTCTATAATATTAACAAAATTTTTTGCATTAAGAGTATTTGCAGTAATAGACCCGCTGCTAATCAGTTTTCCAGCAGCAAATATAGCTAAAAACAAAATAAATCCTCCAGCGATTATAGCAAATAGCCAGTTAAAACCCATTTCAATAGCTCTTTTGTTAGAATCTAGGTTTCTCCAAGGTCTTTTTAAAAGAGCTCTATTTTTGCTATAGATTGGAATTAAATACCCAGATTCACCATATCTTTTTCTTAGTTTTCCCATTTTAAAAATAATTAATTGCCTGTAAAGTCAGCTCTTGCAGAATAATCAAGCAACACTAACTAACCCTTTATTAAACCCCTTTGATAACCCTATAATCACCTTTCCCTTTACAATAGGAATGCAATATGGATTATCTATCCTAATTATATCTGCCATATTAAGATTATTTATTCGTTTTGTTTTTATACAAGCATCTGCACTTGGATAAAAAAATAAATTATCCCCTGTTCCCTCGTAAACACTTAAATCTTGTCCAATATCCTCATATTGCCCTTTTATTTTATCTGAAAAATTCGCAAAACAAACATACTTTATTCCAGATGGAAGGTTTCTTTTAAGATCAATTGAACTATGCTGGCTATTAAATACAGTGCTTATTTCATTTTGAAAATCATTTAAAAAAGTGCCAACTTTCATACAATCTGTCCATTTTAAAAATTGGATTATTACATAAACAGCAGTCATAATAAAAATTATTATTAAGAATATTGAAAATATCATTCCAAATCCCATTCCTAAAAATCCCTCTGCTTTTTTATTCCTCTTTTTCATATTATGAAGCTTGTCCTCTACAAGCGAATACAGGAAAAATCTTGTTTTTTGATTTTTCTGTACAGAAAATTTCTATGAAATTTTCTCGTAATTGAAAATCAATAGATTTTCATATTAAAAATAGCAAATTATGATTAATAAATCTATCTTTATAATTCAACTAAATATCTTCAAGATTCCTGATTATTTTCTTCTATTTACCTTTATTAAATAATAGCTTAATAATACAAGTAACAATACAAGAAGAATAAGGATGATTATTGTGTAGATATTATTATTTTCATCAACATTTGATTTTTCACTGCAATTTTCTTTGCATAGTTCATCATTATTAACATCATCTAGACTATTATTTTCAATAATAGAATTAGCATTATATTCCTTATAATTGAAATTTTTAGAAAACTCAATAACACTTTTTTTAACAAGAACATTTCCATTTAAATCAGTTATTTGTATTTCCTTTGCATTAGAATCATATGGAATTTCTATAAAAAAATCACCTTCATTTAATTTTTTAACACCATCTCCACTCATTAAACCAGTCTGATTATCATAAACATCTGTTGATTGAAGCAATATAATACTAAAATTCTCAACAAGATCATTCATCTTAATAATATAACTAGGATATTTTTCATTGAAATTATTTAGAGGTTTATAATGTGAGAACTCAACACTAACCTCCCCTAAGGTTATTTCTCCATTATTATAATGCCCCTCTATTCTATAGTTAAATCCAGCTGAAACACTTTCTATTAATAAAAACATCATTATTAAAAATATTATTTTTTTCATCATGCCCTCCTTGCAGCTGCAATATATTTACTTAATGAATCAGAGTCAGAAGCAAGTCCAGCAAGGGAATAAATCCTTGCTGCTTCTTGTTGCGAAATAAAATTATACTTCACAAGAACTGCAAGTCTTGCCTTGTAGCTTGTTGCTCTTGAGCCAGTTAACCAACCTCTCCAAGAATTATCTCCTGCATTGTTTGAATAAGTGAATTCTCCAAATGTTGAAACATCTTCATATGCTTGATTTCCATAATCATAAGTATGTGTTCCTCCCACATCTCCTCCAATTGCAGACCACTCTCTTCTCCATGCACTCCCATAATCCCAAAGTCCAAAATCTCGTGCATGCATCATCTCATGTTTTAGAATGCTAGGAGTAAGCCCCCCACTTCCAACATTCAGTTCAATGAGCCCATCTTCACTATTTGACCTTCCAGCAAAATCTCCCCAATTTTGAAGTCTTATAGCACTTATGCCATATCTTCTTAAATTATTTGTAGGAACATTCATCATCATATCCAATAACATCTGCACAACTCTCGGATCCTTTGTCTCTCCAACCTGGTCAATTATTTTAACACCTGTTAATTTTTCAAAACCTCTGACAGAAATATCATAATTATATTCAAGTCTGTTTGAAAATCCAGTGTATAAAGCAGGAGCTCCAAGTCTTCTATAATATTCAAGAGTATTTGTCCTTATGAATCTCGGATTTGAACCATAACCTAGATTATTTCTATTTCCAATTCCAAGAATACTTTTATATTGAGAAACATATTCTGTTTTTCCATTTATTTTATTCCAGCTCCAGATTTCAACAGGAGTGGACATAGAATCTCTCTGAGCCTCATATTCTTTATCTGCAAAAACATTACTAACAGACATGTATAATTTTTTATCATCAGTATTATACCAAACAGCTTTTCCATCATCATTTATTAAAAATTGATTTAAAGTTTGAACCTGTGGAACAAGCCCGCTCTTTTCCCGATTGTAGAGGGATATAAAACTTCCTTCAGAATTTCCAAGAGCTTGCATTGAAAAAAAATCTCTTGCCTCCATCTTAACACCATAGGGATTTTCAACACCTTTTAAAAAAGAAATAGTAGGCCCTCTTACATTTACATTACAACCTAAAGTTATCCACCCCTTTTCTTTATTCATTGAAATATAAGCTCCCTGAATTTCTGGTTTAGCAATTCCTTCATAATCTAAATAAGTTGGAACTCCTTTAGGATTTTTTATTTCAATATAATTTCCAATCCTTGCATCTGAATCAAAATAAAATCCATTTTTATATTTCAATATTCCCTTGAATTCCTCACCATTGGCTAAAATAAATCCATTGTCATTTTTCCATTCAATAGCAGTATCTTCATAGTCCTTGCTATCACTTGCTTTTAAAGGAGCTACTAATTTTCTTTTTTCTCCACCAGTTATTGTAATTTTTCCATCCTTATATTCTACAATTGCCCCTTTAGGAACATCAATTTCTTTATCTCCTAATCTATATTTTCCATCAGCTCCTGCCTTAAATCTAGCCTCTAATAACTTTCCAGATTTATTAAAAGTGAACTTATTTTCAAAATCAGAATCAAAAGAACCATATTTTCTGCTCTCTCCATTATATCTGCTGTTTATGCTTCCAGTTTTTACAATAAAACTATTTCTATCACCAATGTCAGCAGCAGTATTAACTGTCTTGCTTACATCTCCGTCCCATTCAACAGAAGATTTATCAGTAAAATCTATTTTTTTATCTCCAAGTTTAGGATATGCAGGTGTTTCTTCAGAAATAACATTTACAATTAAGAATGCAAAAAGTATAATTACCAATAAAAATTTTTTATTCATATTTATTTGCAAAAGCATATATCAGCTCACCCCCTTTTAAATCAACATTTGGATCAATTATAAAGAATATAACATCTCCTTTATAGTCAAACATCTTTATATAAACCTCATTTTTTTCAGAAAGTTCCTCTAAACAAGTTATGCAAATATCTTTTTTGTTTTTAAGAGCCATATTTACAATTTCTTTAGAAATATCATATAGCAGCCCTATTTTTGCAGGAATTTCTGTTTGAAAATTATTTAATGTATATGTCCTCTCACCTTTTTTTATTGATAGGGGATATTTTATTTTTATTAAAACCTTTTCATTAGATATTTCAGCATTTGATAAAACTTTTCCTGAGATAACTTTTAAATCAGGATAATCTATAAAATTTTTTGTGCATAACCTCAAACCTTCATTAATATATGCCTCAATTTCAGATTTCACTTTTTCTTTTGAAGGCATTAGGCTTTCGCCCTTATAATAATAATATGCAATATTATTATCTGTCGAAAGTTTAGGAAGATTATAATAACCTCCAGAATCAGCCACATTCAGAAGAGCATCTTCTACTGTTGATTTAATGCAATTATCCACAAAATCCTTAATAGGTTTTACATCAGGAGAAACATTTCCATAATTTAAAATTTTTATTTGAGAAAGAAGAACAATTATAGTGGCTGCAATAAGCAAAATAGCTATGATGACAAATAAACTTATTTGTGAGAGCTTTATATCTTTCATAATTCAATAACTTGTTGTTTAGGTTCTAAATTAGAAGGCCTAACAATAATAGAGCAAGTATTTGGATTAGGTTGATTATCATACTGGTCATTGCATCTTATATAATAATTTTGATTTAATTTCCATTCAGCAGTATGGATTATTTTATTAAAGCTAGTCATTTTTATTCCAGAATCAATTTCAAAATTACAATCTTTTAAAGAATAACTGCAATCAGATTCTTCAATGGTTATTATTCTCAAATCTCCAACATCCCTATAGACTCTTGCAATAAATGGTTCTTGTCTATCTGTTTGAACCTTGAAATTAGTGCGATTATAAATACTATTCCCACCTAAATCCACACATTTAAAATAATAAGTATAATTTCCAGTAACAAGATCCTGTCTTTGACTATGGGAGCTTGAACTAGTATTTGCAAATAAAATATAATTCTCTTCATTTGCTGGTTTTCCTTTTGAATAATAACATAATGCCTGACCATCTTTATATCCATTATCAGTTTCTATTGTTAAAAATACAGGAATACTGTCTGTTGAACCAGAGATGATTTCATTATTTGGAGTAATGCTGAGAATATTCAATGGTTGTGTCCCAATTACAACATAATGAAAACTTTGAATATTAACATTCCTGTCTCCTTCACTTGCCCAAGGTTTATCCTTACATCTGAAATAATAATCATTTTCCTTCCTATCCATTATTCCATTTAAAGTAGTTTTACAAGTGTAAACTAAATTATTGTTCATTTCCCAGACATTTGTATCACAACTCATGTTATTTTCCATAAATTCATATCTTAAATCACTCCTGCTCCATCTGCATTCACTTGGTTCATTTACATAAACTTCCAAGGCGAGTTTAGTTTGATTAAACTGAATTGGTTTTCTGCTTTCAACACTAGTTCCGACAATTATTGGAGCTGTTGTATCAGGCCCTTTTTGAACACAAAAACTAACTGAAAATGCATCCTGATTAAAATTTCCATTTGCATCTCTGCATCTTATAAAAAGATTATATCCATCATTTTTAAGAACAGGAGCAACAGCATTTATTGCATCTGGTCCAGGCAATGCTAATTTTTCAGTGTGATTGTATAAATACATATTATTTCCACCAACATAGAATGCCATTTCTTCAAATGCATTTTTTCCACTGCTATTTGTTATTGTATAATCTAATTTGCATTGAGAAGGTTCTCCAACACCTGTTCCAGTATCAAGTGTTGTGAATGAGAATTCTAAAGGAGTATATGCTTTCAAGCAACCATCCGATGATTTATCATACTTGATTATAACTCCTGTTGCAGGAGGCCTGACAGCATTATTTGGAGAAATACTATGTTCTTTTGTAACACGAGTCATTTTTATAATAGGCGAATTAACATCATTTGGATTTTTCCAAATGCATTTTTGATCAAGAGTTCCAGGATTAATAATATCGCATGCTTGTCCTAAACTTTTGCAACTATATTCTGAACATTCCTTAAAATTATTGCATAACTGGCAATTCTCTCCTCCAATAGGAGATTCCCAAGACAGACAAAAAAATTCAACTGTTTGTTTTGATTTTTTTTCATATGTTAAAAGGAATATTATTGTTGCAACACTCAATCCAATAATTACAGACCAAGTTTCACTTAAACCAAACCAATTTTGAACAAGTGCAGCTGTAATTCCTCCAATAGTTCCTGCAACACTTCCCCACAATGCACCATTATCTCCGCCTGCTAAACTTCCAATTGCTCCAAACAATCCAGCACCAACAGTTCCTTTCATAATCATGTTTTGAAGATTTATATCGCCAGACCCCCATATTCCAGGAGGTACAGGTCCAGGCCCAGGTCCAGAACCTCCACCACCACCAGGTCCGCCATCACCAGAACTTGAATTATCTACTCCACCTATTGGTCCTCCTCCAGGCCCATCAGGAATAACCGTCCCTGTTCCAGGAATATTAGTATTTCCAGTGCCATTTTTATTTCCACCAGTAACATCTCCTGGCGCTGCGCTAATTAAATAATTAAAAGCAACAATTGCAAGAACCACATTTACAATCATAAAATATACTTTCATGTTTATTATTTTCTTTTTCATTTAAGCACCTGCACTATTTCTTATATCTGTCATTATTCCATCAATTGCTTTTCTTTTTCCATTTACTTTCCAAACCAATCCATCATTAGTAAAAACTCCAGCAATATTTGATTTTGCTCCACAATCTCCAAGACTAATGCATATTTGATTTAAATCTCTTGCCCATTGACTATTAAGTACTTTGCAATTACCAACGCATTTTTTAGTTCCAAAAATATTTTCACTAAATTGAACAACTTGTTTTGAATTTCCAATACTGCAAATTGCCTTTGCATCAGTTCCATCCCAGAATTTTAGTCCAGGAGGATAATTAGGAAGGCATATCCCACTTCCATTTACAATTCCACTTTCAATGCTTTCATTTGCAGCATCTGCTTTTTCAGTATTTGAGATATTGCTTCCTTTCTTTCCACTTCCATCATAAGCATATCCGTTAGTCTGCCACATGCAATCTCTTTTATCAAAATTCATGCAGTCTTTCTCAGTAAATTGGTCAATGCAATCAGTCCATCTATTGACTCTGCAAGCAGCTTCTTGGAAATTTCCATATGTAGAGCTCATTTTTTCTTCTTTGCATATTTCATTTCTAAAGTCAGCACAAGGTTCTATTGTTTCTTCACCTTGAACACAAACATGCCTAAAATGCCTGCTTCCAACAAGGTCCATGCCATTTCCTGTTTCTCCTTCATAAACACACCAGGATTCTCCATTTCTATAATCTTTTCCATTTTCAGTTTTATAACAATTCAAATCCTTGCAAACATTATCTCCATAAGTAGCCTTTCCTTTTCCACAAATGCTTCCAGTTATGTAATTGCAATTTCCACAAACTTTAGAATTCTTATTTGCATCATTGCTAGAATATCCACAGGAAAGTGCTTTTGGAACAATTTTCTTCCAATAAGCAGAATCTTTTGATTTACTCGCATCATAAATATTTGCAGGATTTCCACATGTATCTTTAAAATACACTTCATCTCTTCCGCTTAAACAAATTGTTTCAGTAGTTGGCCCGCAATTTGTACCAAGCTCATCAGCAGTGCATAAATAATCTTTAAAAAATTCAGTATTAGTCGCATTGTTATCTGTTTTATTTGTATTAAGGCATTCCTGTCTCGTTGCAAATCTGCATGTTTTCATTCCATCTAAATCATAAACACAAGCACCTTTATCTTGTGAATATGCAGTCATAACACATTTAGCCTCTGTTTTAATATCTTTTTTAAAATTTGTATTCAATCCATATAATGCAGACAATTTTTTGCATCTTGTTAATGTAACAAAAGAAGCCTGATCCCCTATAATGCAGCATCCAAGAGTGCATTGTGGAACATTGCATTTGGAATCCTCAACCCAAGTTCCCTTTGATATTTCACAAACTTTTTGAGGAGAATTTTCCATGCACAAACCTTCTGCAGAATTAATACAGCAGCCTAATTTGCAATAACTTGTAGAATCACAACTAGTCGGAGTAGCCCTAAATGGAGATTTTGTAACAGAATCAACAGAAACATCGCAATCACGTTCAAAAGCATTTTGACACCATGCATCAGTTTTAGTTTTTTCACAACAAAAATTATAAGTCGGCCAATTAATTGCACTAAATACAAATGGAATAAAATATAAAATTGCAATTCCAAATATAATGAAGATAATTCTCCCCTCTTTTTTTATTTTTTTCATGTTTTTTTCTTTTTACCCCCGGACTTTTATTAAAAGGACTGTTTTAATTGCCAGTCACTCCAGACGGCCTTGCAAAACTTCTTGTTGCAAATAAAAATTTATCTAAAGATTTTCTATTTGTAAGAATATATATTCTTGTTCCATCACTTCTTGTTTTTTTCTCAACTTTTAAATCAGGATTAAAATACATATAGTTCATTGTTTCACTATCTCCATATCTTGCTTCAAAATTTGCTATTGAACTGGTTATCATGACAAAATCATATGAATCAGATTGTGTATCTACTTTTATTTTTTTAAATACTTGAGTAGTGTCTTTAGAAAGTTCTAAATTAACATCTGCAATAATTTTTACATTATTTGGAATTAATTCAACCCTAATATCTGGAGCTTCATTCATTGAAACTCCATAGCCCTTAGATTCATAGACTTGTTTTATTTTTGCTAAACATTCTGTTGATTTTTGCTTAATATAGGCGCTCAATTCTTCTTCAATACTTTCCTTTAACATCGGCTTTTGCATTACACAAGGAACATAATATTGATTTGTATAGCAGACATAGGAGACACTTGAGCCATTATACAAATAGAAATTTTTTGGATTTAAACTACCTCCCTGCAAACTTAAAATATCAACCCCTTCTTTTGCAACTCCTTTAATGCATTTTTCCATTTCAAGTGAAGGAGATTCCTTTGCAAATATTGTAACAAAATCTGATTTTTTAGTAAATAATAAAAACAAAACAATAACAATGCAAATTGCAAGTATAATAAATACTGTTATTTGCGAGCGATTGGATTTAGGGAAAATGGATATTTTATTATCTGAACACAATCGCGAGTTTGAGCGTTTTGAATTAGGAAAAATAAAATCAAATGGCTGATTAAAAACGCGAGTAGAGCGATTAGACGCAGGCATGAGTTTTGGCATTAATAACAAGTCTGATTGCGAGTTACTTTTCTTGGATTTATTTTTTAAGAATAAATCCATTTCTCTTCTCTTTTTTTTATTTCCCTTCATCTTTTTTATAATGATAACTTTATTTATAAATCTATTCAGTAAAATGAAAAATCCTCAAAAGGACTTACAACTATTCTTGGTCCAGGATTTCCATAGTCATCTCTGCATTCTACATAATATATAACATGAAAGCTCCATTGCCCATTGTGCTCCAATCTATTTGAAGAAGACATTTCAGTTGCATTTTCAAAAATAAAGTTTTTCTTAGTGCTGTATCTGCACTCAGCAGGTTCGCTAGTAGAAATTCTTAATCCTCCATAATTAAATATTCTGACAATTTTTGGACCCTGATCATCTATTAAAATGCTAAAGAAAGTATTATTTTTAGCAAGATTTCCAGCAATATCTTCACATTCAAAAGTTATGTTCCAATCTCCCCTTGGAGCATTTGTCCAAGGAAGTTCATGGATATTTGTATAATTTTCTTTAAATACATCGCTAATATAATAATATAAATCAATATCTGAATCATAATACTTGCATTTTGATGCTCCATCCTGTGCCCCGCCAGTTGTTTCAACTCTGAATAATATTGAAACAGGATCTATAGAAGAAATTATTTCAGACCCATATAATGGCCTCATATCAATTATATTCAAAGGGCTTTCACTTTTTTTAACTTCATATACAAAACTATAGGACATACTATTATTATTTTCAGAAAGATCTCTGCATCTAATCCAGAATTTTTCATTTTCAGTAACATTCAAGGTTCCAAGACAAGGAAGCCCATATTCTACTTTTAATGCATTATCAACCCCTCCTGGAGTTAAAAGTGTGTTATAATCACTGCCAACATTAATCTTGCATTCAAGTTCATTTTCCATTTGATCAAAATTTATAGAAGGTCCCCTTGTTGTCCATCTACATTGTGAAGGTTCATCAACATATACAACAATGCTTTGATTGTTCTCCCCATATTTAACATATCCTCCTGTTCCAGGTGTAATTATTCTGATTACAGGAGGAGTTAAATCAGGCCCTGGATTAACACAAGTATTAATGTGATATGGTTCTGGATTTTGTTTTCCATCAGCTGTCTTGCATTTGACAAATATCTCTGTTTTTGTTAATTTTTCAATTTGCTCATCAGTTAGATTGCATTTTGGACAAACCATTTCTTTTTTTCCAAGAACATATTGTTCTTTGCAAGGGTTTTCAGTTGTATTGCAAATCATTTCTCCCGCAAAAGACCTTTTAACAGCTTCAGGACTTGGAAAGAACAAATCAAGTTGATGGGATGGAAGTATATGATTTCCTTTAAATCCAAATTCATAAGTCATTTCTTCCCATTTCTTTTTAGGATCAGTATCAAATCTGCATTTTGCAAAAGGATCTATTTTTATTCCCATATGTATAGTATTAAATGGATCAACACATTTTCCATTTTCTTTTCTTATATCAAATCCATTATCAGTAATTGAATCATATTTATATCCAGGAGTAATAACACTCATCAAAGGCTCTATTACTGGCAAAGAGGAATTTGCAGGCATTGCTAAGCACAATTCACTAGTAGTTCCTTTATTAATGAATTTGCATAATTCTCCAAGACTTTCACATCTATATTCAGTGCAAGGAATATCAGGAGTATTGCATTTATTGCAATTTTTATTTCCAGAAGGTCTTTCCCACATTCCACATGAAAAATCAACATACACATACATAATCCAGGCTAAGAACATTAGATATGCCATAAGTGCAGCCATAAATGATATTAAAATACTTTCAAAAATAAGATAAGCAATAAGTCCTGCAATCAAAGCAGCAATCATTTCCATCCCACCTGCTTTAATATCTTTTTGAACTATTTGCGCACTAATCGCAGACCTTGCACTTGAAAAAGAATTAAAAAAACTTCCAGCAGTAGTAGGATTTGCATTTATATTATTTAATTGAAATTCATCAAGATTAGATGAATTTGCACTATCATGAGAAACCATATATAATAATAATGGAGAACCCATTGAACCTGCAATTCTATTTATTTCAGTTTCAAAAGCAGAAGTGTTTTGATTTGATTGAGCTTTGTCTAATCTTTGCACAGCATCTAAATAATCTCCATTAATCCTATTGACTTCGCCATCCCAATGAGTTATTCCAGCAGCATCATTACTTAATCTTGCTTTTTCTAGATTTTTAGTAGCTGAGTTTAAATTCTTTTTTATTCTAGAAAGATTTTTATTCAAGGATTTTATTAATTCAGAATCTTCTTTATCTTGATTAAAGCGATCAAGACTTCTAAGTTTTTCAGCACTTATTCCTTCAAAAAATTCAAAACTTCCAGGTTTTGCAGGTTTTGGTCCATCTCTTTGTTTGTATAAAGCAGTATATCCTCCATTTAATGTTCCAGGACTGCCACTTCCAGAACTCCTTGTACTAATTCCTCCATTTGTCCAAACATCTACATAATTTATCCAAGCCCCACAATCTCCTAGGCTTATGCAAAGTTCATTCATTTCCTCTGTAAAATAACTAGTACTGCACTTGCAATTATCAACACATATGCATCCGAAAATTCCACATATCCATGTTTCAGTGCATCTTTGAGTAGCAATGCTGCAGATTGCATCACCTGAACTACTTATTGCAAGATCATCATTTTCATCATATAAATCAAATCCAGGAGGATATTGAGGAACACACACATCAAATTTAAAACTTCCTGCCATATCAATATGTTTAACCCAGCAATCAGGATTTTTATTACAAAGTCTTTTCATTTCATCTACACTTTTTTTAGCATTTAATTCCAAACATCTTCTCCAATTATTGACTCTGCAAGCAGCTTGAGAAAAACCCACTCCTTCAGTAGTAGTAGAAGTCGATGCAACACAAATCTGATTTCTATAGTCTGCACAAGGCTCAATTCTTTCTGTACCAAAATAACAAACATGTCTAACATGCCTGCTTCCAGCTGGATCTTTTCCTTTTCCAATAACATTATCATATTCACACCAAGACTCTCCATTTTTTCTAGATTTTCCATCAATTACACAATTAATATCTTTGCAAATATAAGATCCTAAATTATCTTTGCCACAATAAGTTCCAGTAAAAAAATCACAATCTTTAGCAACATCTTCTGGATTTTCACAAGAATCAAACCAAAAAACATCATCCTTGTTTTCAACACAACCTTTATGGTCATGG
>CAYHLB010000002.1:7165-20713 GCA_964357325.1 Candidatus Woesearchaeota archaeon | reverse complement strand
TTTACGACAAACTACTAACCGCTGACCGAGACACTATGTGTCGAGGTCAGGTAATTATTAGAATAATTTACACTTTATAAATTTGTTCTTTATCCACTAAAAACTTCTGTTGCCCTACATTTGGAGGAATCACAAGCGACACCAATACCCGTCATAGAAAAGCTTTTACTTATCATATTTTCATGATGTCCTGGACTACCAATCCATCCACTAACAAAACAATTTGCCATATCATTATTAGAATATGTTGAACCATAACCAACAACATTATAATGAATTGGAGTTTCACCTATATTTTCACCTGCGGTAGATGGAAAAGGAATATTCAATTCGCTATGTTCAAAAAAATCTTGTGAAATCATTTTATCACTCCAAGCTCTTGCATAACTATCTAAGTTAGATTGACTGGTTAATGCTCTAGCTCCATTCCTTTGACGTTCTTCATTTACTAATACTAATATTTGTTGTTCTATAGCTGAAACATCTCTTTTATTACTATCAAACCAGCTACTACTAGAATCTTGAGAATCATCACTTGGATCGACTTTTGTTTCAGTTGATTGCATGTTAACTAAATTAATATAATCAGAATTAATAGATTTCAACCAAGATTTTAATTCATCTAGAAATCCTTTGAAAATACTTGAGTCAATAAAATAATTATTAGTAGTTGTTTTAACATTAGTTATATTTCCAATTTGTTTACAACTCTGAAAATCTCTTATATATCCCTCTGGACAACCACAATTATAAGCTGCTTCAACTAAAGTACCATTAGAACAGTAAGTGGGCTTTGTTTTTGAACAAGAGTCATAAATAGTTCCATCACTACATTTGGGCAGATTGCTATAATCATTTTGAGGGAATTTAAAATAAAAAAATAATCCTACTATTATTAATATAATAACAATTATAGAAATAATAAAAAAGTAATTTGTTTTCTTTTTATTAGGTCTTTCTTTTAAGTTTTTAATAGAAGTCTCTCTTATATCATCTTCACCATAATCTATGAAATCTTCTCTTGATTTTTGTTTAATCGATTTTCCAGAGCTATTAGGGTGTCTTATAGAGTTTTCTCTTAAATCTTCATTATTATTTATGTAATTTCCAGGGTAGTCATCATGAGAATTATCCCCATACTTAGGCTTTTTTCTTTTCATCCTATCTAATGCTTTAACAAATTCTTCTTCTCTTAACTTCATCCTCTAAGAATTTATTATACTCAAAACAAGGATGATTGCTTTCTGCATAATCCTTAAAATGAGCCATCCTTCTATCATTATCTCTTAAATTAGTTAAATGAGCTTCTCTAGGATGTATATGTTCATCACAGAAGTAATTTTTACAATAAGGACATTCTTTTATCTTACCTTTCTTTTTACAAGAGTAATAATGACATTCATTTTTTATTATCTTTTTTTCTTTAGATTTTTCTTCTTTTCTTTTAGGATATTCAGGCAAAGCCCGGATAGTTCCAGCAGGTGGTTCCCATAAACTAGCTTGTGTATCTATTTGTTTATTCTGAAAATCTATGTCATGACTTTGATTATGAATATGAGCAGTTTCATGAGAAGCTGTATTTTTTATATCACCATAATCCATTCTTTCTAATTCTTCTTCTGAGATGCATATAGTATTTGTATCTATATGTATGTGTGCTCTCTCCCATTTTGGGAAATGATTATAATCTTTTGTTTTCCATTATTGAACGTCGGTAGTTTTAACATTATGATATTGAGCTGATTTTCCTACGTGAAGTAAAATCTTCGCTTTTTTATCTTTGAGTATTTCTTTATCTGATTGAGTTTTCATTTTAATAAATAATCACAGAACTCTTAACCCTTTAGGATATAAAAACTATTTCATAGGGTTTTTAAACTTGTCTTACCAAATTTTTTTAGCCCTAGTTCTTCTACCATCACCCAATAGAGCTCTTCTAACCTGTCCTCTAGCAGTTCTTGGTGTTCTTATCTTTAGTTTTCTTGCCATTATAATAATAATAAGAGATTAAACCTTATAAATTTGTCTCCCGACTTCGCCGCCCTAAAAACTGAAAAAATAAGTCTCGTCGGGATTTTCACCCGAGTTCATAGTCTCAGCAATAAGTGATAAAAAATCCTTTTGCTCAACTCAAACTCTCCTCGTTCGAGTCTCAAGCGAATATAGAACCGCCCGCGCCGAGACTCGAACTCGGGTTGCATCCGTGACAGGGATGAGTGCTAACCACTACACTACGCGGGCAATTAATATAGTAAATTAATGATTATCCAGATTTTTAAAGCTTTCCAGAAGCTAATAACAATTTATTTTCTTTTCCTCTTCCAATTCAAAAAGAACAATATTCCAATTGCAAAAGCAGGTCCTGCAATTATAAGTGACCAGGAAAGTCCAGTATACCAAGGAAGGCCATTTGGAACAGGCCTCATTATCATTGTCCCAATATACAACAACCCCAATCCAAAAAAAGCCACTGCTCCAAAAAGCTCATGTTTCCATGCAATTATTAAAAATATTATTATTAAAAAACTAGGAATCAAATGCATAAATAATGCTACCACACATTGTAATAGGCCATTGCATGCATCAAAAACATCCAGAGCAAATAAACTAATAAAAAGCACAAATAAAAATGTAAGAACTCTTGGTGTCCAAAATAACCATTTATTTACTTTCCTATTCTTAGCTCTTTTATTAATGGCCATAAATAAATAAAGTAGAATGAGTATTTATAATATACTACTAATTAGCAATTAAATTTTATCTAGAAAGCTTATATACTTATAATTCAAATTAATGTTATGGACATAGATGATATTCAAAATAATATTTCTGAACACAAGGGCTGTTGGGAATGTGGTTGCCTGACAGCAATAGTTGCTGCTGTAGCACTATCAATTGGTTCTTGTTCTTTATTAAATCATGTTGAATATGGTGATGGAGTTAGAGCAGGTATGATAAATAAAATTAGTAAAAGAGGTTATATATGGAAAACCTATGAAGGTCAAATGGCATTAGAAGGTTTGGCTAGTCATGGAGAAAGTATTGGAGCAAATGTCTGGGATTTTAGTCTAGATTCAAATGACCCTAATGCAGAAGAATTAGCAAAACAAATTCAAGGATATATAGATTCTGGAACAAAAGTTAAAGCTACCTATACTCAAAAATGGACTAGTTGGCCACCAAGGGCTGGAACTGATTATTATATAAAAAAAGTTACGCCAGTTAATTCGCATTCTCCTAAGGCTAAAAAATAAAATCTTTTTTATCTATTCAAATCCAAATCAACTACTTCTTCTTATGCTCTTCTGATTTTTTATGTTCTTCTTTATGCTTTTTAGAAAAAATCAAATAACACAAAGGCAATATTCCAAGAGTTGAAATAACTAACAATAACCAAAACCAAACTCTGGAATTATTTTTTGATGCTCTCCACATTGCAAAACCCTTTAAAATTACATCAACAATTGTAAGGCACATTAACAAGCCAATTATAAGCAATGATTTTATAACCTCTTTTCTAAATTCTGGATTAGTATTCAAGGCTTTTTTAAGAACATCAAGAGGAACAGGAGGCTTAGTTCCTTGCTGTACATAAGTCAATTGATTATTAGCAATCTGCTCCTGTATTGACAAAGCACTTACAAAGCTAGCACTAAGCAATAGCATTACAAACATTAAAGGTAAAATCTTTTTCATCTCTTTCTATTTTAATAAAAATCAGAGGTTTATAAATATTGTTTTTTCACGTATCTATTTAGCCAATAGCAATTATTTGTAGAAAAACTTGATGTCCAATAGTCCAATCAAGTTTTTCTTTTATACACTTTTAGGTGAATTGAGTTACCTTAGTCCTAAAAGGGTTATTAGAGAATTTGGATTTTAAAGTAACCCAATTATCCAAATTATCTATAATATCATTAGTGTCAATAATTCAATTAAGCAAGGTTAAGAGTAAAGTCATACAGCGATATTGATAATATAGCTCCTCATCTAAATGTACCCCTCCTAGCTTATATTTTGAGCATTACCAATAAACCTAAAAGATTTAAGTTGGACAATGGACACTTAAATCTCTATATTAACTGGCAGTAGCCAGCAAATTCAAGAAAAATTGTCCCTTTCTCCCCCTTATTCTTGGATAAATACTTTTTTCTAATTACATAATATTCAAATCAAAAAAACAATGTGCCACCTACACCTTTAGGTGTAGGTTTGTGAAAACAGAAAGCATTTTAGTAATAATTATTAATAGAAAAATGCTTTCTGTTTCAGGCACTTGTTTTTTGGATGCGCTCAAAAACATTCAGAAGTTTTTGGCGCCACAAAATTTCATAAAAATTTTGATGGCTCCGAAAATAAGCAAGTAAACTACTGCATCCTAAAGGATGCAGTTTTCAATTTCAGACATAATAAATATTTAAATAATCCCAAAACTCTATTAATATAACAATGAAAAAGCATAATTCAAAAGCAAGTATTCAAGCAGTCCTATATTTTTTAATTCTCCTCTTGCTAATCTCACTCCTGGGTATTTCTGCTTATGCAGGATATATAGTCTACAATGACATTTATGGAAAACCTCAAAACCTAAGTGTTATTCTTCCGCCTGATTCCAATGACTCCAATGAATACTATGGGGATGTAAAACAATTCAATAAAAACATGAAATTTAATCATAATCTTATTCTTGTTAAATTTTTTGATTGTACACTTGATGAAGAAGCAAGAATGGGAAAAGCATTTGAAATAATCACCAATGAAACAGGAATTATAACTTTTAAAAAAACAAATGAAAATCCAGATATTGAAATATTATGTTCAGAAGCAAGCAAGCAAACAGATAATCAAGACTCAGAATATTTTATTGCAGGAGAAGGAGGAGCAAAAGAAATAATTCAGACATATAAATATAATGTAATAGTATTAGGTTCTGTATTATTGTATAATTCTCAAGATAAGGGATTAAAATGTACTAATCCAACGATTGAACTTCATGAACTGATTCATGTATTTGGATTTGACCATTCACCAAATCCAAAGAGTTTGATGTATCCTTATTTAAGTTCCTGTGATCAAAAATTAGATAGTTCAATAGTAAGTGAATTAAAAAGATTATATTCTCAACCCAATCTTCCAGACCTTTATTTTGATTCTTTCTCACAACCAATAAAAAAAGGTAGATATATTGACCTGAACTTTTCAATAAAAAATTTAGGAACAATTGATGCAGAAAATGCAACCTTTTCAATACTTGAAAACAATCAAGTCATAGAAACCCATACACTTGGAACAATAAGATTTGGAGCAGGAATTTTAATGAATATGGAAAATATAAGGCTGAAAAGTTCAAATCCTGAAAAAATTTCAATTATAATAGATTATGAAAATAAATTAAAAGAACTTGATAAAAATAATAATATTGCAGAAATTACTTTCTGAAATAATGAACTCATTTTCTCTTAATAATTGCAGAGCATATCTACAGCACAATAAACATAAAATAAATAATGGAATAACTTATCCTGTAAAGAACTCGGCTTTAAAACGCCGAGCGTTTTTGAGTTCTTTATCACCTCGAAAATCTTTTTTCTTGCTCTGGGTTAAAACCCAGAGGGTGCGAAAAAAAGATTTTCTCTGTCTAAATTTGTTCTTAATCTTGCATAACTAGTTTATGAACACTAATAATACTAAAAAAAACTTAATTGGACTATGGCAGTAAGTTTTTTAATAAAAAATCCATTTCCGAATAATATAAATTTATAAAAAAATAAAAAAATAAGCTTACAAGTCAACTTCGACTTCTTCTACTTCTTCTTCTTCATCAGAATCTTCGTCAAGGTCTTCCTCATCATCCAATTCTTCATCAGAATCATCAAGATCCTCGTCATCAGACTCTTCTTCTATGTATTCGTCTTCTGCCATCTTTTTAAAAGATAAATTTAATTAAAAAAAAGAGATTTTTATGGTTTTTAAACCTTTGTTATCAAAATATTCAATAATTTTTCATTGAAAAGCTTTATTAATAACCTAGAATCGCGAAAATATAGAATCTACATTAAAGAATAAGCACCATCTTCAGCTTTATAGACAATACCACATCTAAGCATATCCTGTGTAAGATTTCCAGGAAGTATTAAACCCATTACATTCCTTAATTCTTCAGCAGCTCTTTCATTTGTCTGTCCAGGAAATCTAGCAGCTAAAGTATATTTTAAGCTAGATAGAGGTATTGCCTCAGGTTCAAGACCTGCATTTCTTTGTGCTTCAGATGTAACTCTATAATCATCAGGCCATTCTAAAAGTCTTCTTAATTCATTATCAAATTTTAACTGAGAACTTCCTTCATAAACTGCAAGTTCAAGCTCTCTAGGAGTTTGTGCATCTCTACGAGCATAGGGCAGGGTTTGTTCAAGCCCATTTCTACTTACATCACAATTAAAAAAAGCATAGGCTTCGCCGATATTTTTAGAAGGAGATAAAAATATAGCATACATGATATAACGATCTAAATTTGCAGTTCCAACTGCTCCAGATTCTTCCCACCTTTCCCAGAATCTTTCATCATCTATTTTACTTTGATTTATCATAAAACCTAATAGTGTTTTAAGTATATAAACTTTATGATTTATATGTAACTTAGAAGTAATAACAAAAAACTAAGTCCCTGGGGTAACTATAAAGCCGGATGGCTTTATAGACGGTAAGTTGTAAGTCGTTTGTGGTGAGTAAGTAAACTACAATCTACCCACTACCAACGACAAACTCAATAAAACCATAGAAAATGAATTTATGGGAATTAAAGTTGATGACTATGAAATTGCAAGAATACAAACAATGCATGTAGCAGTATTGAATTCAGTTATAGCAGAAAGACATATTTTGAAAGGATTGAATGTTGAAAATCCTAATTTTGCTTTTGACAGGTCTAATAAAGTCTTTGAAGCAGAAATAACAAATCCATCTATTGCATTAAGTGATATTAATCAGTTGTTGGAACTTGAGAACGATTTTAGGGAATTCCTGGAATGGAAAAAACGGAGTGATTTATAATGTTCAAGAAAGGTCATTTTGCTGTTTCAGTTATTTTTTCTATAGGGCTTTATTTAATCCTTGATAAATATCACTTTCTTCCAAGTTTTATTTATGTAATCCCTTTATTTGTTTGTGCAACACTTCCAGATATTTTTGAGCCAGCAACTTCGCCAGACCATAGAAAATTTTATCACAGCAAAAAAGTTTTGAAGTTTTTATTTTCTTATATTATCCCCTATAGTCTTGTTGCAGGTGCTTTCATAGATGTAAGATATTATTGGATATTTTTTGGAGCAGTGGGTTATGAATTGCATTTGCTCGCAGATTTTGCAACGCCGAAAGGATTGCCATAAACTGCACCACTTCCAACACTTCCGAAAGAATTAAAAAGCATATATTCCAGTATTTATTTAACCTAATGGAGAGAGAGTTCTTGTGATATTATAAAATGAAAAATGAAGATAGAACAAAACAATCTGGAGCAAGAATAAGATTAACTAGAGATTTAGTTCCTTTTTTTGATGGACCCTCATATTCGGCTGGAACTGAAGGTACTTTTCGTGGAGTTACTCAGAGTGGAACTCACTATTTAGACATTGAATGGAAAAAAATTTGGAAAAACATACAACCAAAAACAAACGTTCCTGAGCATCTTCAAAGACATAGTTCTTATTTTGAAGGTCCTTCAGAGGTTGGTGAAGCAGTAAATTTTCATTATACTGAAGAATTATCACATAGAGGCATAGTAGGTAAGGTTCATGAATATGGTCATGTGGATATAGAATTTTCTGGTATTGCAAGAAATGTTCAAGTTGATAATCCAGATTGCTATGAATTTATTGCAAGAAATGAAGCCTAAAAATATTTGAGATGATTAACCTGATGTATATTTCTTGGGAAAAATAAAATGGCAGTAAAACTACAAAGATTAAAAATATCATTAATTGCAGAAGATAAGAAAATTGCAGGGACAGCCATAAAATAATTTTCTATTATGTTCTTTGAAATTTCCCTTTGTTACACCCAACTAGAAAGCAAAAACTCTATTTTGTCAGTACAATTTGTCTATACAAGTAACTCACTTTTGACTGACAAAAAATCACAAAAAATCACATAGCCAGGATATTTTCAACTAATTGAGGGCTTTTTATTATCATAGTATCGGCAAGCTCGGGACTTGCTTTAAATATTTTAATTAAATTTTCTATCATAATATCTCTCTTTTCAAACTTATCCTTTAATTGAAATACTTCATTTTCTAATTTTTCAATCCTGTCCGCAATAATATGCTTGACTACTTTATCCTGGCTTAATTCTCCGCCAAATAAATATTGTTTGATATAAACCAATGCTTCTTCACTGCCAAATTGCCACCCATATCTATAATAAAATCCTCCGATATTTTCAGCACCAAATCCACCAAACTGAATATAATGAGTTGCACTGCTGTGCCGGAGTTCGTGAGGTCGAAGTGGATATATCCCAGGGAGAGAAGCTCAAAAAAGTATTTTCTTTATTAATAACATTTACCAAAAATCCTTTTTCTCAATCAAACCCCTTATTCACTGTTTGAATTCTTGTGTATTCAATTCTTTCTAGAATAAATCTATCATTGCAAAGCAATGATAAAAATCCCCAGGGAGAGAATCGAACTCCCTTCATCCGGTCTACAGCCGAAGGTAATAACCGTTATACGACCTGGGGATTGAATTTTGCAATCTTATTCCCTAAACAAGGGTTAATTAAGTTAGAAAATTGCGCTATATAAAGTTTTTTAAATCAATGGGATTTGAATTTAATATGGCTGACTTGCATTTTAAAGCTGATGAAATTGCTTGGAAAATTTTGAGGGAAGGACTTAGGACTAAGATATTATTCAAGGATGATGAGAAAAATCTAGAATTTCATATTACTGAATGTTCTCCCAATTTTGTATCTCCTAAACATTCTCATAAAAACGATGAATGGGTTTATATTTTAAAAGGAAGTATGAGCGACGAAACAGGAACCTATAATGAAGGCGAATTTATTGTTAATAAAAAGGGATCAAGTCATACTGTCAAGGTTGGAGCTAGTGGCTGTTTATTAATGGTTTGTGGTTCTGGATTTCCTTACTGAGGACTAATTTTATCAATTCAAATTTATTCAACATCAACCCTCTTTAAAATATCAACCTTCTTTATAGCATCAAAATTAACAAATCCCTTTATTTTAACACCATTCTCCAGAGCATCATCAAATTCAAGAATCCTAATTACCCTATATTCATAGTCAATAATTCCAACAAAAAATTCAACACTGTCATCTAAATAATAAATCTTAATAGAATAAACATCATCCATCTTACATTCTGCTATGTTTTGGCTTGTTAATAAAGAAAGATTTATTTGAATAACTAGTCTTCATATCTCCATCCTTTTCATAAGTTGCTTTAGCAGGAGGAAGCTCAAACTTTCCAATAACTCCTATTTTTGAATAAATGATATATGAAAAAACTTTTTCCTCATCAGGATTTAGTGCTGATATATTCCATTGTAATTTTTTATTCATTAAATCAATCTTATCAGGAACAATAGCACCAAATTTATCATAAAGAGTCACAAGAGGAGGTACGCTATCAATAACTTTAATGTTTGATACAAATCTTTTAGCCTTAACACCAAGATGGATTCTAAGGGCAAATTCTCCACCTCTTGTTTTAACATAGTATACTCTTTTCTTTATTATCAAATCAGTTTCAATATATCTTTTAATAACAAATATAAGGACAATAATAAGAATCAGAGCAAGAATAGGATATGCCCAATTTCTTTTAATTACTACTCTTAATTCTTGTCCAGGATATAATTCACTTTCCCATAGATATTTTTTATTTATAGAACTTATCTCTTTTTTCATAGGAGAAGGGTTTATTGAAGTAAATAAAGAAGTAATCAAGTTTGTTTCATACTCAATACTCACTACTTTCCTAACATTTCCAAGATTCTTTCTAATTATTTCAGTCTTTTTTATAAAAAGACCGCTTTTTATTTCCTCTTCTCTAATATTTTCTTGTTGTAAAAAATTAACCATAACATCTTTTTGTCCAAGTTTATCACTGATCTTTATTTGAGTATTTATTATATAAGGTCCAGCATCCAGAGTTCTTATTTTTTCAATATTTAATGGGACTTCAATACTCCTTTCCTCATTAGCCCTTAAGGAAATATTAGTCTGGTATTGAAAAAAAGCACTATCCATTTTAATAAAGACATTATTCACATCTTTTGAAAGAATATTTTTAACAGTTAAATTAATTTTTTTAGAGTCAGGAGTTAAATCACTTGTCTTAATTGATAAAGCATCAGCAACACTAATTATATTTATATTTAATTTATTTATCTTAGTATCTCCGATAGTATCTTGGATTATATATTCAAAAATCAATGGCCCCTTGTTTTGTTTTAATGCATCATTAGGAACAAGATTTATCCTTATTGTTTTTTCTTCATTTTTATTAATAAAGAATTCTTTAGAAGGAGTAATGTCAATCCCAATAGCAGTATATATTCTAAGATTTGCTCCTTCCCCATTATTCTTGATTAAAATATCAAAGACAGCTGAATCATTAAGTTCTATGATAAAATTATCCTGCACAGGTTTAGAACTAACCTCTAAATCTAATGCAAGAGAAAAATTTAAAACTAAAAGTATTGCGAAAAAAATAAAACCTGCTTTTTTCATCATTTTAATCTCAATTTATTTAATATGCAGATTATACAGTATCTACTATATAAAGATTTTTGTATCCGAAACTATCTATAGTTTCAGAGAGCCTAAAAACAATATAACCAAGACTAATGTTGAGCTTCAATAGCTAAAAAGGACTTACACTGGCTAACAACTTCCTCAACCTCTTCAAAAAGTTTTATTTGATACTCATCAATCCTGCTTTTTATAACATATCTATCATAAATTCCTCTCATAAACTTCCAAAAAGGCTGGTTTTCCCACCTATCTTCATAATCCTTAAGAAGTACTCCTTTAAATTTAATTTCCAAAGAACCAGAATCCATTTTTATCTTTTTTTCGTCTTTTTGAACATCAACAGATTTCATTCCAAGAATTTGCCAATCCACCTTTATTTGAAATTTAAAATAATCAGATACTTCTTTTGTTGCTTCCCAATTTATCTCAATCTGCTTTGAATCCCCAGAAACCTTTTCAGAATAAGCCTTTTCTATAATATCATATCCCTCTTCCTTTAGCCAACTATACACAAAAGCATAAATATCTTTAAAACTAAAAATTCCAGATTGCTTTATTTTACCCTGATAAACCTTATCTTTTTCACTCATTTCAAACCTCTTTATCTATATTTTATAATCACTTGATGTTTAAAAATCTTCGTTTTGTAAAATAAGGAAACCTACTTTATAAAAGTGATGTCAGATAAACCATTTAGTATTTAGAAAAGTTTAAATAGATTTATTATTTAATATATTTGTAAAAGAGGAAAAATGGCTAGTAAAAATAAAAAAAATGCTGTTACAAATTCAGAAAGAGATATTGTTACAACGTTATTTTGTATATTTCTAATTATTGTTTGTGTAGTTTTATTTTCTACCTGGGGATATGATGCTGTAAATTATCTTTTAAGTAAATTTTTTAATGTCGATACAGGCAGTACACTATTTGATTTAATGATTGGAATTGTTGGAATTGTTGGAAGTGGATTTATTTTTACAGGTTCTATATTTCTTTGGAGGATGAAAAAATCTTCTAGTTTCTACATATTGATTGGATCTACTCTTTTTATAATTAAAAATATATTAGTTATTCCAAGAGATATAATTCCTTTAACAAAGTTATCTGAAGTAACTTCAACAGATATTTCTGCTGCTGCTTGGAATATAGGGGGAGACTTATTCTTAATTGCATTTTGGATATTTATAGCAATATTTTTTACAAGAACCTCATTTAGAAAAAGATTATCACAATAAACAATATCTTTAATCAATCTCCTTACAATCTTCGCAAATAAGCTTCCCATCTTCGAAATATAGTATATCAATATTTCCACATTCTTCACAAATCCCCTCTTTTACAGCTTCTCCTTCTCTGTCTTTCTTTTTATTCATAGGCCATTTAAGATTATAACCTTCTTTTGCAATCTCAAACAATTCAGGCTGAATCTTTAATATTTCTTTTAAAGTAAGGTAGCCAATAACCTTTTTATTGACAGTAACTGGAAGTCTTCTAAACTTTTTCCTTTTCATCAAAACAATTGCATCAAATATATCTGCACTTGGTTTTATTGTTGTGATTTTTCTCGTGCATATTTCATTTGCTTTAACATTACTCAAATCTTTTTTCTTAGACAATGCCCACATAATATCTTTTTCAGTCAAAATTCCCTTTAAATCTCCATTTTCTTCAAGAACCAAACTTCCGACTCTTTTTTTAACCATGAGCTTTACAGCAGAAAGTACATGAATGTCAGGCCTAGCTGAAACAAAGTCTCTAGTCATTACCTCTCCAACTTCAATGCCTATTTTCATCATGCGAAGACATACCTCTTATGTCGAGCAATTGAAATTTTTATTGAAAATTTCATATAATTATTAAGCTAAGCTTATATTTATAATTAATCAATCTAAAGAATACAACTCATAATCAAAATCTATAATCATCCAAAGCATACATTCCAGTATATATTTCATTGTTTATTAAACCTTAAAAATACAACCAGTTATTAATAAATATAAAATAGGAGATAAAATGTCAGACAAACAACCAATTTACATAATGCCTGAAAATACAGAAAGAACAATTGGAAAAGATGCTCAAAGAAATAATATTCTTGCAGCAAAATTAGTTGCAGAAGCAATAAAAACAACCCTTGGTCCAAAAGGCATGGATAAAATGTTAGTTGATTCTCTAGGAGATATTACAGTTACAAATGATGGAGTAACAATTCTTGAAAAAATGGACATAGAACATCCAGCAGCTAAAATGATGGTTGAAATAGCAAAAACTCAGGAATCAGAAGTAGGCGATGGAACAACAACAGCTGTAATGCTAGCTGGAAAGTTTTTAGAAAATGCAGAAAAACTTCTTGACATGAAAATTCATCCAACAGTAATAACCAAAGGCTATAGGCTTGCAGCTGAAAAAGCAAAGGAAATTCTAAAACAAGAATCAATAATGATAACCCTCGATAATGAAGAACTTTTAAAAAATATAGTTAAAACAGCAATGACAGGAAAAGCAGCAGAAGCTGAAAAGGCAAAATTTTCAAGAATAATTGTTACAGCAATAAAACAAATAGAAGAAAATAACAATGTTAATTTAAATAATATAAAAATAATGAAAAACAAATCCCAGGGAATAGAAGATACAGAATTAATAAAAGGGGTGATAATTGATAAGGAAAGAACATCCATAGACATGCCAATAAAAGTAGAGAATGCAAGAATAGCACTTATATCAGAACCTTTAGAAGTTAAAGCTCCAACCCAAGAAGCAAAAATTTCA
>CAYHLB010000002.1:0-7155 GCA_964357325.1 Candidatus Woesearchaeota archaeon | reverse complement strand
GTTTTATATTTGCCAGATGGGAATAGAAGATTCGCAAAAAAAGCAAAAATTTCAATTTCAACCCCAAATCAACTTCAAGATTTTTTAAATAGAGAAGAAAATATCCTAAAACAAATAGTTGAAAAAATAAAACTATCAGGCGCAAATGTAATATTTTGTCAAAAAGGAATAGATGACATTGTTCAATATTATTTAGCAAAGGAAAATATCTATGCTTGCAGAAGAGTCTCAAAATCAGACATGGAATCATTATCCTCTGCAACAGGAGCCAAGATAATGAGTAATTTAAATGAATTAACTGACTTTGAACTTGGAAGCGCTAAAATTGTTGAAGAAGTAAAACATGGATTTGAAGGAATGACCTACGTAAGGGGATGTGAAAATCCAAAAGCACTCACAATTTTAATTCACGGAGGAAGTGAACATGTTTTAGATGAGATGGAAAGAGCATTTAAAGACGGACTTGGAGATGTTGCAACAGTAATAAAAGACAGGACAATTGTTGCAGGAGCAGGAGCAATTGAAATGGAATTAAGCAAACAATTAAAAGAATTTTCTCAAACACTTTCAGGAAGAGAACAACTCGCTGTAATTGAATTTGCAAATGCATTTGAGTTCATACCAACAACTCTTGCTGAAAATGCAGGACTTGACCCAATTGATGTTTTAACTGAATTAAAATCAAGGCATGATGCAAATGAAAAATATGCAGGAATAAACATCCTCACAAATGAAATTGAAGATGTCATTGAAAAAGGAATCCTAGAACCCTCAAGAATAAAAAAGCAAGCAATCAGCAGTGCAACAGAAGTTGCAATAATGATATTAAGGATTGATGATGTTCTTGCATCAAAAACATCTCCCAGGTCCTCACCTTCCTATAATAAGAATAATTTTGAAGGAATGGAATAATTTATCTATGTCTTTTCTATACAATAATGCTTATAAATAAAAGAGTTCTAAAATAACAATGGAATTTCAATTAGAACTAAACCTTTCAAGGATTAACACAAATCGCTTTCCAATAATTTATCCTCAGGATAATTGTTTTAAAACTCAAGTAAAAGTTGAAAATGGTTTTTGGTACTCTAATCTTCCAGAAGAAGATTTTAGACAATTATTTCAACTCTATCAAAAAATTCCTCATGAAACACGAAAATTTAGTCCAATAAATTTTGTTTTTAAAATAGATAGTAGAATCTTTGAAGAATGGTGCATGAGTTCTGAAGAAGGTTTAAGAAAATGGCAAAAGCATTCAAATTACCAAGGAGAAGGTTTTACAAAATTTATGGATGAAGAAGTTCACTATGAATTAGAAAGACCAAGGTCAGAACAAGACAGAGGAAGCCATGAAGGATATTTAGGAGCAAGGCAAAGAGTTCTTGCAGGTTTAACTCTCAGAGCAATTGAATTATTTACAGATTGGAGTGGAAATTCTTCTCCTCCAAGTTGTTTTGATAGAGATGCTCAAGGAAATAGAATACCTTGTAAAGACAGAAGAAATCTGAGAGCAGATTTGAGTGATTATCTAGCAAGATTATATCCCCAATTAACTCCTCTTGAGGGAGCAGCTTGATATAGATTAATCATTCACCACAAATTAATTCAGAGTATCCTAGTGAAGGCAGAGGAGGTTTATCAGGGCTTTTTTTAGATGTTTTAACACCAGGAACACTTAAAACTCTTTTAGCAAGTCCTCCACAATCACATCTATCTTCATCCACTAATCCTCTTTGAATTCTTTCATATCTTCTTCCACATCCACACTGATATTCATAAATTGGCATTGTAAAAACTCTAAAAATAACTTATTTAAAAATCTTTTGATTTCTTTTTAAATCTTAAATTTCGGATATTCAACTGGCTTTAATACTTCCCCCCTCTTTGAATCTTTATATCTTTTCAAAACATAATCTCTCACTCTTCCAGGAACAAAAGCTAAGGGAATTAAATAAGGATAACTAAATGACATTGCAATAAATGCTCCGGTTGATGATGCAGAAACCCCAATTGATAAATGTCGAAATCTATTATTTAAAGAATAAAAACCCCATCTATTCTCAAATTGAGCATCAGAGTCATGAGAAAGAAGTTTATCTGTTAATATTTCAACAGCTCTTTCATTAGCAAGGTGTTCAATTTGATATTTCTCTAATTCTATTAAATCTTTTCTAGCAGATGCATCTACAAAATTTCTTTCAGTTTCAGCTTGATATCTCGCTACAATATAATGTAATGCTTCATGAAATGTTGTAGACTTAGTTTGTGAAGGAGTCATATCATTAGAAATCTCAAGTATTCCTTCATATCCAGGATACTCTCTAAATTTATCCAGAATATCTCCTTTTAATTTTTCATCAAGAGGTTTTCCTGTTTCTTCTTCACCAGTTCTTTTCTTAATAGGAATTTTAGTTATACAATGAGCAACCATAAAATAATCATCATGCATTCTTCTTGTTGAAGGTCTTAAAAAATCAAAAGGCATAAACGCAGTTCTAAATGCCCACATAAAAGGATATTTTGTATCTCGTGCAACAAGTTTAGGTCTTTTATCTGAGGAAGCATCATGAATAACTATATCAAAAGCAGAAGTATCTTCAAAATAATCTCTAATTTCACAAGTATGTGAAATAAATGAATCATATTCTCTTTCTAAATCTTGTTCTGTAGTTTTAGGTCTAATTTGAAATTCAGATAAATCTATAATTTTTGTTTCAAGTCTTATCTTACCTTCTGATATTCTTATCATTTTCTTCTCCTTGCAAAATCAATCATTGATATAGCATTTCTTACATAATGCCAGCCTAAGTAAGAATTTTTAAGTTTAAATAATAAATCATCATGAGAATGTTCAACTTGCATATCAAAAACAAAATTAGGATTTAATCTATAATGTCCTTCATATTCTTCAACCATTCTTTTTTGTTCTAATAGCCCTAGTATCCTTCCATATTCTTCAGAGAGTATTTCTCTTGATTCTTCAGATTCAAAAATTCTCTTAATAGGTTTAATCCTCCAAGGTCTTTGAACACCATATCCTAAAAGAAAATTATTTACAGGATCAAGAACATTAAACCGTTCAACTCCTGCTCTTCTAAATCTTATGAGTTCTCTTCTAACAAGTTCAGATTTCATTCTATCTGAAATCTCAAGGACTTTTCTTTCATTATAAACAGGAACCATTTTTAAATGAGTATATGGAATACCTAATTCAAAAAACTCTAAAGTAATTGGATGAATTAAATGAACACTAATATTTGGAGGCATGCTAACTGGCTTATCTTTTGAATTAGTTTGAGTTAATGCTACAACATCTATATCAGAATCTTTTCTATAATAACCATTTACATAAGAGCCGTAAATATAAAGTGCTTCTATAGATTTATCTTGAAGTACTTCTTCAATACAATCAGATAATCTTTTTTCCATACAATTACCTCTTGACTCTATCTAAAAAATATCTCAGTCTTCCAAATTGTGATTCATTTGAAATTGCAGAACCAAAAACCTGTAATTTTATCCAATCAAGATCAAACTTATAACCGCAACGAGATCTGTGCCCATACCTACCCGTACAAAAATCAGCAATTTTTCTTGGTAAAAAATATTCTATTGTCCCAATATTAGTTGCTTCTCTAGAACTCATTAATTCAAATTTTGTTGGAAATTTACAGCCCCTATATATTGTTGGTTTTGGTTTCTCGTCTTTATTAACTTCATAAAGATCTTCTTCAACAGGAGTAGTTTGTGGAGCATTTTCGAAAGGAATTGATGAAAAGGCTAATACAGCTTCTAAATCATTATTTCTAATTCCTTTTATAGCAACCTGTTTTCCTAATTCTTTTCCTAAAATGTCTAATATAGATTTTGTAATCTCAACCCTAGCACTAGTTCCAGCATTCAAGAATATTGCATAATTCTTAGGAATCCAATTTCTATAAGAAAACCAAGGCATTCTCTCTCCAGAAGATTTATAATCTTTTTTCTTAAATGGATAAAATATCTCCAAATCGTCAAATATTCTTGTAGGAGGAGTAACCAATTTTCCAGAGAGTACAAGTGCAGTATTTGGAACATAAAAGCTTTCTTCACAATCTTCAATAAGCCGGTTCCAAACAACATGATATCTCATCATTCCTTCTCTAATCAAGACAGGAAATTCTTTTGAATGTTGGTCATAACCTTTTAAAAATAAATCTTCTCTAAATCCAAGCTCAAATCTTCCATCAGGTGTTTCACTAATTGCAAATCCCAATTTAGCTTGCAATTCTTCTTTTTTTCTATTAGCATATTCTTTTTCCCATTCTTCTTTAGAAACAGGAACATACCTATGGCCATTTGAACTTTCCTTATTTTTACCAATAATACCTTTTTTAAATCCACTAGCTACATCAGCTAATGATTTTTCATCCTCAGCAACTTCACACATTTTCTCTAAATCCGGTCTAAGGGAAGCTACAGAAGGAAGACCATTTGGTGAAATAGAAAGTAATGGTTGAGTTCCATTTGAATTAATATATCTTAAAAATGCTTCTTCAGCAACAATAACTTTTCCCATTTGAGTATGCATCAAATAAGCCAAGCTTCCTTCACTACTCGAAGATATTCTTTTATCAACTTCAGATTTTAAATGTGCCAAATATTCAAATAATTCACCTCCAGTTAGTGTTGTCATTTATCCTCTTGAATTGCATTTGGAACTTGTGAAAGATCCTGTATTTGTTTTTGAGCAGATTGTTCTTGAGATATTTGTAAGGTAGTAGCTTTTTCTTTTTCTTTCTTAATTTTTAAGTGTCTTCCTATTTCATATAGGCCTGATAATGCATTAGTAGTAAGATGAGTGGCAAGTACAGGAACTGTTAAACCCTCTATAGGATGGATTATCAGCGAAGGATACAAAAATGCAATGCTTAATGTTGGCCATGCAATAATCTTAAATACAGAAGAAGGATGATCAAGAATATTAACATTACTATTATAAATAGGCAACAATTCAGCCTTCATTTTAGCTCCTAATTTTCTAACATGAGTAGGGATAATTAAAACCCCTGTTAAACATTCTTTTAAAAAACCAGGAGCCTTCCTTACTGTGAAACAAGAAACCTCTCTAAAAGCAGACCCAACTTCTCTTGCCGACTGATATAAAGAAACCTGATTATTTCCCTCATTAGCGAGTGTAACTAAACTTCTGCCCAGAACCTCTGGAATATAAAAACTTTCCTCATGTTCATCAAAAACATTTCCCCAAATAATTTGATATCTGCTATTAACACTTCTTGATAAAATAGGAATATTTTGAGAGTATGAATCAAAAGAATTAGCAATGTAAGTTTCTTCTCTAACCCCTACTTCAAGTTTTCCTTCATTATCTCTTAGTCCAAATCTAATTCTTTTGTTTGTAGGAGTGTCCTTTAATTTATCTCTTTCCTTTTTCCATTGTTTTTTATCTACTTTTTTTACTTTAACTTCCGAAGGTTGATTATTTTCTTGAAAATAATCTCCTTGGTATCTTTCTTGAATTCGCCCAAATTCCTCTCCAACCTCACTCATTTTTTCAAGATCAGGAACTAAAGATTCAACAGATGAAAAACCATTACCTGAAAATGAAAGAACAGGCTCTGGATAAAATTTTCTTAAAAATGCTTCTTCACTTCCTAAAATCTCAGATAATTGAGAACGAGCAATATTAGTAATGCCATTTGATTTAGTATCTTGAAGAACATCAACTTTTCCTCTTAAAATATGTAGGTATTCAAATAATTCCTCTCCACTTAAGGTTATCATAGGATTATTCCCCCTTATTAGGATTTGTAAGTAATCTATGCTTAGGAGAATAGTCTTGAGAAACTCTATTTCCATTGCTTGGAGTACTAAGTTCTGTCCTTAATTGATTAAGTGAAGCATTAAATTCAGCAGAACCACTATCTTTCATTGCACTCATTTTTTTATATCCTTGAATTAAACTTCTCATTCCTGAAATATATGCAGTGCCATATCTTCTTATTGCATCTTGACTTGAAAGTGAAGCAGTTCCACCTCTTCCTAAGTTTCTTAGAGTTGTTTGAATTTCCTCCATTCCACCTCTTAATTGAGTTAAATCAAAATAACTTCTAGTCATTCCTCCAATCCATTCACATCCGACAAAACAAAGAGCATGCATTGAATCAAGATATTGTTCACTTAAATTAATATGTTGTTTAAACCAATCTAAATATTCTTGTTGTTTTTCCTGTTTTCCTTCAGCAGATAATCTAGAATCAACTTCAGTAAAGATTTCTTTCATATCAACTGTTTGTTCACCAACAGTCACAGTATATTTTATATCAGTATTCGCTTCTATAAAAGCAATAAATTCTTTAGGCCCCCATCCTTCTTGTTGAGCTGTCTCATATATTCCCTTTAATTGAGCAATTCTTTCCCTTTCTTCCTGTGCCTTTTTCCCAACATTTACAAGAGATACAAGGGAATTATTAAGTGAAGTTCTAAGTTCAGATTCAAGTGATGAAAGTGGTTTAACAGCTCTTACACGAGTTACAACTCTTCCAACCAAAGGTAATCTACCAACATAACCAAGAATACCAACCCCATGATTTAATGATTTTGCAATTTGATAATCAATTTTTTTAGCTTCATCAAAAGCAGCTTCAAGTCCTTTTCCAATATCATGAGTAACTTCTCTTTCACGGCCAAAACTAACCTGACAGGATTGCATGAAAAAACCATGAAATATGGCTTTTTAAATGTTTTGATATGTTATTACTTTAAAAGGATGACTAACTAAATCAATTTTATCATTCGTAAATATATAGCATAGACTAAGATATATGATAAAACTTTCTGATTGCCTTTATCACTTGTTAGCTTTGTGCACTAATAATAAAAGTTAGAAAATAAATTTGTCCGAATGGCAATTTATTTTCAATTAATATCTGATTTTTGCTGAGTAAAAATAAGCTATAGAAAATATAGACAAGCTTTATTATTCTTTAATCATTCAAATCCTAAAATTAACAGGCTTAAAGCAACTAACACAAACCTTTTTCTTCAACTTAAAATCAGGTCTTGAACATCTTGAACAAACATCATTTCCACATATTGGACATTTTGAAAATGTTTTTTTATATCCAACTAATTCGCGGAATAAATTATTTTATA
>CAYHLB010000001.1:0-25933 GCA_964357325.1 Candidatus Woesearchaeota archaeon | reverse complement strand
AAAAAAATACTGAAATGAATTTAAATTGGCTAGAAGCCAATAAACAAGCAGAGATAATAAATCATTTTAATCCTGATAAAGTATAATTGACTGTCCACACCCTGTTCCAAAAAAATTTGAAGATTATGTAAAAAAATTAGTTAATAAAAAAGGTATAAAATATATTGTAGAGCATAAAGCAGATTTTAACTATCCAGTCTGCAGCGCAGCATCAATAATTGCAAAAGTCAGAAGAGAAGAAGAAATGACAAGAATACAAAAACAATATGGAGACACAGGCCCAGGCTATCCTGCAAATCCAAAAACTCAAAAATTCATAAAAGAAAACTGGAACAAGCATCCTGAAATATTTAGAAAATCATGGAGCACATTCAAAAACATTGAAAAAGCCAATGATGAAAGGCAAAAGAAGTTGTTCTAATGAAACTTATTTAATACTAAATAAAATTTATTCCAAGTATAGCACTAATTTTTATAAGTTCCTTTACTGATTTAATTGTTATTTTTTGGCTTCTTCCTTGACCTGAATTGTTTTTCCAGACATTAATTCCATTAAAGGATTATCTATTCCTATTACAAGCCTAGTTCCATTAGCAAATCCATCTTGTTCATAAAGTTCCAAGGTTCTCCAGAACCTGAAGAATTCAGGATCTTTATTAAACGCCTCAGCATAAACTTTTGTTGCTTCTGCATCTGCTTTTCCACTAACTTCTTTTGCAGTTTTATATGCCTCTGACTTTATTTTCATTTGTTCTCTTTCTTTTTCACCCATTATCTTTTGATATTCTCCTTCTCCTTCAGATTTATATTTCTCAGCAATTCTCAATCTTTCTTCAGTCATTCTTTTTTCAACAGCTTCTTTGACACTAGGCACATAGTTTATGCTTTTTATTAAGACTCCTTGTTCATGAATGTCCACTCCATATCGTTCTAAACAAACTCTCCTAGATTCTGCTGTAATTTGATCTACAATTTTCTGTCTACCCCCCTCTTGAACATTTTCAGAAGGAGTATTTTCTTTTAATTCTTCTTCAGATACTCTCATGGGCCTGTTATCAGATCTTACAACACTAATTAAATTTTTTGTAGTTATTATATTTCTTGCAGTAGAATCAACTATATCATCAAGTCTTCCATGTGCTTGGTCTTCAGTTCCAACTGTATTTAAAAATTTTAATGGGTCATAGATTCTAAATCTCGCTGTAGTATTGACCATAATGTATTTTTTATCTTTAGTAGGTATTTGTTCAGCATAACCATTCCATCTTAAGAGTCTCCTGTCAAATCTCCTTATGCTATCAACTAAAGGCAATTTAAAATATAATCCAGCACCTTCATTTACCCTTATACCTGCCTCACTATATTCTTGAGATAATTCTTCTACAGAATTATCTTCTTCTCCACTTTTAATTGGATTAAGTATTACCCTTACTGGATTTCCAAATCTTGTTACAACTGCTTGTTCTGTCTGATCTATTGTATAAGATGAACTCCAAACTCCAATACCTAATGCTAGTGCTGTTGCTCCAATTACTTTTTTAAGTCCAGAATATTTAGATTTTTCAGTCATTTTATTTTACCTCCACCCTAGGTTTTTCATTTAAATTTAATAACCTTAAGAGCCCATTATTTCCATTTTCAACAATCCATTTTTCTTTAATTTCAGGCAAAACTTTTCCCATGGTTTCAAGATACATTCTTTGTCTTGTAACTTCAGGTGCCTTTTTATATTCAGTTAGCACTCTTTCAAATCTTGTTACATCTCCTTGTGCTTCATTAACTCTTTTTGTAGCATATCCATTAGCTTTTTCAATTTCTTGTAGCGCTTCGCCTTTAGCTTTTGGAATAACTTCATTGTACGCTTTTCTTGCTTCATTAATTCTAGTTTCTCTTTTTTGTAAAGCTTCATTAACTGCATTAAATGCTGCCTGAACTTTTTCAGGGGGATTGCATGATTGCAACTTAACCATTTGAACATTTATACCACTTTGGTATTGATCAAGAAGTTCTTGTAATTTGATTTTACATTCATTTTCATAATCTATTCTTCCAATTGTAATTGCCTCATCAACACTTCCATTTCCAACTAATTGTCTCATTATAGAAATAGCAGCATCTCTAATTGTTTTCTTTTGTTCTCTTATATTAAATAAATAACCTCTTGCATCTTTAATATCATATTGGACAATAAATTCAATATCAGCCATATTAAGATCTCCAGTTAGCATTAGATACTCATCTCTTAATGCATTTTCTGCAGCATTAACTAATTCTCCTTTTTTGCTCTCTAAATCAATATCACAATCTAAAAGAAGTGTTTGTAAATCTTTTTGAGGAACTCTACCCTCTTTTAATTCTTTTACTCCAATATATTGAGAATCAATTCCTGGTTTTAATGAACGAAAACCAAATTCGACTTTCTGAACTTGTTTTATAGGAACTTTTGTAACACCTTCAATAAGGGGCATTTTTAAATGCAGTCCAGGTTCTGTTGATCTTGAATAAGCACCAAAAGTTTGAACAACTCCAACAGAGTTGTTAGGAACAGTATAAAAACTTCCAAATGCAACAGTTGCACCAATAAGTCCTGCTGCAATACCCTTTGTCCATTTCCATGTCCTTAACATAGTATTTTTAGCATCTAAGTCTTGGATTCTTTCAATATATTCTGTTATTACCATTGTGTTTTTTATTGTTTAGGAGTATTTAAATTATGTAGTTAAATTTTTACTATCCATCGATAGGCATAGTTTCTCCATTAATTTTATTATTTAAAAAATTATATAATGTTAAAGTATATAATGGAAGACCAATACCAGAAAGAGTCATAAAACCAATAATTCCAGGTACAGAGTAATCACCTGCTCCTGTAAATGAATCTAATAAACTGCCTAAAACTCCTAAAGAGGCACCTGTAACTCCCCCATTAATACAATATCTAAAAGAAAGACTTTCATTATATTTGTTTTTAATTCTTTTAATTAAACTATCTTCTTTCATAAAATCAAATTCCAATTGTTTTTCAATATTTTTCATTTCATTTTGTTTTTATCCATTTACTTAGTCTCTATAGGATTATCCACTTATTAGAACCTTTTAGTTTTATTTTTGTCAAAAAGATAATATTTAAATACACTTTATACGATATTTATAAATATTATAAGTAAAGTTTTAAATGTCCGAATTCCTTATGTTCATTATAAGTATAAGATAGCACTCGGAATTTGGATCATGCTCAAGAACCATTTAATTGGTTCTTGACATATGAAATAAGGTTCATAGAAAAATAATGCCAAAAAAATCTTTTATAATCGACGAAAAAGATAGAAAAATCTTAGAGGAATTAGACTATAATGCAAGACAAACTGATTCAGAGATCGCAAAAAAAGTTGGGCTTTCAAAACAAGTTGTGAACTATAGAATTAAAGACCTAATAAAAAAAGGCATTATTATGAATTTTTATACAATTGTAAATACCGGACATTTTGGACTTGATTCATTTTATGTATTTTTACAATTAGAAAATATAAATAAAGATCAAGAAATTGCCTTATTAAACAAATTAAATTCTCTAGATTTTGTAGGATGGATGGTATCTAGCATGGGCAAATGGGATGCTGTGTTATTAGTCAATGCCCCATCAGTTTCAAAATTTGAATCTTTTTTAGAAAAAATAATTTCAATATGCGGTAAGTATCTGCATGATTACATGATTACCACACTTGTAACTGCCGAACACATTGGTTATAAAGCAGTTGGAGACAAACCTTATTTATCAGGTATCAAGCAAACAGAAAGAATTAGTTCAATTAAACTAGACATAATTGATAAAAAAATTCTGCAAGAAATATCTCAAAATTCAAGGCTACCCATAACTGAAATTTCTTTTAAAACAAAAATTCCAATCCATGTAATAAAATATCATTTAAAAAATCTAATAAAAAATAAAATAATTTTAGCATTTAAACCTCAGATAAGTGTACATAAATTAGGTTATCAATGGCATCTTTTGCTTATACGCCTCAAACCCTCAGATGAAAAAAGAAAAAAAGATCTTTTAGAATTCTGTAAAAATAATAAAAAAATATATTATATCACTAATTCAATAGGATCTTATAATATAATGCTTGATATTCATGTGGATAATGTTGAAGAATTTAAAGAGGTTTTACTAAATATTAAGGAAAAATTTTCAGATATAATAAGGGATTATGAATCAATGATAATTTTTGAAGAATATAAGATCAATTATCTACCTGAATTATAAAATTAAATTTTCTTAGAAGTTGTTTTAAACTTATTTTACACTTTCCATATAAAAGTGATGTAATTAAATAATAGTAACAGTTCGCAAAGCTTAAATAGTTTAAAAGAGTATATAATCCATGGCAATCTTTCAGGATTTATATAAAACTCTTAGTGAAATGATACAATATGCAGAACTAGATTTTTCTCAAAAAGTATATGATTTAAATCAAAATTTTGAAACTTTATTCCATCAGGTTTCAGGAAATTCACCACCAGATTTAGCTGCATCATATGACAATTGCAGACAATCTTGTGTAATGGCAACAACTGTAAGAGCAATGAGAAAAGATTTTCTTGAGGATGCAAAAGAACGTTTTTCAACTCTTCCTAGAAACTAAGACTCATATCTAATCTATCTTTGATATCAAATTTTCTTTGTTATCTTTTTTATTAAAAATTCTCTTATTTTCTCAGCTTCTTGAATATTAACCCCTGGAATGTAACCTTCGCTATGCATTCTTCCAATAGGAATTCCATTAACACTCAATCCACTAGATCTAGGACCAGAATAACCAGCTGTCTGCACATTTACACTTGAAAATCCGCACATTCTCGCAATTATTCCTCTTGTTATATCAACATTCTGAACTCTTTCATAGGGAATGTTAGAATATCTCTTCCAAATAATTCCTCTTTCTAATTTTAATCCATCTGCTCCAAATTCATAGAGCCATCTATTATAAGTCATTCTAGCATAAATTTCTACAATTATTATAAAGGGTATAATAAATATAGGAACAAATATTAAGAAAGGAGCTAAAAAACCAAAAACTCCAAAATTATCCATTTCAGAAGCAATGCCAATTGAGAAAAAAATAGTAAATATAAATATTGGAATAAAAACAGAATAACCCCTTAATCTAAACAACCATCTTACTCCAGGATGTAACTTATTCATTATAACCCCTGGCTTCTACCTTTTTTAGTGATTTTATTCATTAAAAATTCTCTTATTTTTTCAGCCTCTTGTGAATCAACAGCAGGAATATATCCCTCTGAAAAAGCACCCCCATTAGGATTATAGGAATAACCAGCAGTCTGTATATTTACACTTGAAAATCCAAGCATTCTTGCGATTATTCCTCTAGTTATATCTACATTCTGAACTCTTTCATAAGGAATATTAGAATATTTCTTCCAAATAATTCCACTTTCTTTTTTTAAATGATCTTCTGTAAATTCATAAAGCCAATTTTTGTAAGCTAAATTAGCATAAATTTCAGCAACAATTATAGTAAATATTATGTAAAGAAATAAGGAAATAAAGATGCCTATTATAATCCCAAGGATAGCTTCGAAACCAAATACAGCAACAATCATTGCTACAAAAAAGGGATTACAAACCATCCTCCAAATAACAATAAGAATAACATTGAAAAATAAACTCCAATTCTAAAGCTCCATTTTGCTCCAGGATGCAATTGTCTCATATAATATAACAACATTTTCTATATTTAAATCTTTCACAAAATAGGTTTTGTTGAATCAAATAACTTTTAAACACCTCTTTCTTGATTATTTAATACAAAAAAGGAGATAGTATGACCTATATTAAAAAACTAGCCATTAAAGGCTTTAAATCTTTTGCAAGAGAAACAGAAATAAATTTTGATAAACATATGTCAGTTGTAGTTGGACCGAATGGATCCGGTAAGAGCAACATCACAGACGCCCTTTGTTTTGTTCTAGGAAGGCTTTCAATTAAATCCATAAGAGCTGCAAAAGCCTCACATCTAATATTTTCAGGAAACAAAGACTATAAAGGTGCAAATGAAGCCTATGTTGAAATAACCTTTGACAATTCTGAAAAAGAATTTGCCCTAGACTTGCCAGAAATAGTTATAAGAAGGATTGTTAGAAAAAATGGCCAAAGCATCTATAGAATAAATCATGAAACAAAAACAAGACAAGAATGCCTTGAACTATTAAATCAAGCAGGAATAGATCCTCATGGCTTTAATATAGTTCTTCAAGGAGAAATTGAAAAATTCGTCAAACTTCCAGCAGAAGAAAGAAGAAAGATTTTAGAAGAAGTAGCAGGAATTTCAATATATGAAATGAGAAAGGAGAAGTCATTAAAAGAACTTGAAAAAACAGAAGAAAGATTAAAACAAATCAATGCAATCCTAAGAGAAAGAACAAACTATCTAAGAAACCTAGAAGAAGAAAGAGAACAAGCATTAAAATTTAAAAAATTAGAAGAAACAAAAAAAAGATGCAAGGCATCTATTATAAATAAGCATATTCAGGAAAGAGAAAAAGAGCTCTCTGAAATTTTAAAGAATTCTTCAATCAAACAAAAAGACATTGAAAAAAAAGATATTCACATAATAAAATTAAAACAAGAAATAGCAATATTAAATGAAAAAATAAATAACATAACTCAATCCATTCAAAAATCATCAGGACTTGAGCAAGACACTCTAATCATTGAAATATCTAATTTAAAACAAGAAATAGCTGGAATGGTAGCTAAAAAAGAGAATTTTGAGAATCAATTATTAGAACTTGATAGAAGAAAGCAAAGCTTAGAATCTTCAATAACACAATATGAAACTGAAATAGACTCTATGTCAAAAGAAAGATCTAGAGATACTAGAAAAGACCTTCAGGAGAAAAAATTAAAACTAGATTCCTTAGAAGAAGCAAAACGCCAATACTATTTATTGAAATCAAATCTATCTGCATTAAACAATCAAATAGAGGATAAAAAAAGACAGATTCAAAGAATAAAAAATGAATCTAACTTTATTTTAAATCAAATTCAAGATATTGAAACAGAAGTAAAGCTGAATAATTCCATAGGGGAACATAGGGAGATAATAATAAAATTAAAAAATGAAATTGAAACAAATAAAGAAGAAGTATCCAAACTAGAAGATTCTCTGCTAGAAAAACAAAAAATATCTGCAATTCAAAATCAGATAATCAATGAGGCTGAAAAAATAAAATCCCAGGTTTCCAAGCTAGATACCTGTCCGCTATGCAAAACAAAAATAACAGAGCATCATATTCAAGAAGTTATTTCAAAATCAGACCAGGATATACATCATGCTAAACACACAATAGAATCTTCTGAGAAAGAAATTCATGAAACAAAATCAAAAATAAAAGAAATAAGGGATATTATTGCAAAAAATTCAATGGAAATAAATCAAAGAAACATTGATTTAGTTAAAGTTCAAACAATTTCAGATAAAAAACAGCAATTAAAAAGAAATATAGAAGAAGAAAAACAATTTGAAATAGAACTTGAAAATTTTGATAAAAAGAAAAAGGACATAGAGCATAAGTTTTCTTTGACAAAAATAAGTGAAGAACAATACGAAACATTGAAGCTAGAAGTAAATGAAATGCAAAGAACAGAAGAAAGAAATCTTGGAAGCGAGATAACAGTAAAGCAGAGGGAATTAGAAAGAATAAGACTTGCAATTAAGCAAAATCTAAGAGATAAAGAAGAAATATCTGAGTCTCTAAAGGAAATAAAAGAACAGTTTGATGAAAAACAAAAAATAGTTTCAAAAAAAGAAGAGCAGGCAGATGTTTTAAAACAAAAATATCAGGAAATGTTCAATGAAAAAAATAACACCCAGGATAAAGCAAGAGCTCTTGAATCTGAAATGTTGATTAGTCAAAATGAAAAAAGACTCTATGAAAATGAGATAAACAATTTAATGATAAATAAAGCTCAAATAAATGCAAGAAGAGAAACCCTTATGCAAGAATTAAAAGAATTTGAACCAGTGGAATTTATTTCAATATCTCTTGAAAAACTTCAGGAAAAACTCCATGAAACAGAGATAACCCTTGCAAAAATAGGAAATGTAAATTTAAGGGCTCTAGAAGTCTATGATCAAATTAAGCAAGAATATGATAAAATAAAAGAAAAAGTAGAACAGTTAGAAAATGAAAAACAAGAGATTTTAAAAGTAATAGACCAGATAGATAGGAGAAAGAAAAAAGTTTTTATTGAAACTCTTGAGAAAATAAACGAGTTATTTTCAACTAACTTTTCCCAATTAAGTACAAAAGGAATAGTAGTTTTAGAACCCGAAGACAAAAAAGATATTTTTAATGGGGGACTTGATATAATAATCAAAGTTGGTGGAGGAAAATATTTTGATGTTACTTCTCTTTCAGGAGGGGAGCAAACCCTTGTAGCACTTTCACTAATCTTTGCAATACAAACCTATAAACCCTATGCATTCTATATTTTTGATGAAATAGATGCAGCACTTGACAGAAGAAACTCTGAAAAATTAGCCTATCTATTAAAGAAACACATGAAACAAGGTCAATATCTAATAATCACACACAATGATTCCATAATCTCAGAGTCAACAAATGTTCTCTATGGAGTATCAATGCAAGAAGGAATTTCAAAGGTTTTGAGTTTGGAGATATAAACTATCTTCCCTCTTGTCCCTTCAATCTATCCAGTTCAGTCTTATATCTAGAATTTTGAACCTCAAGAAGCCCATTAACCTCTTTAAGCCTTTGAACTTCAGGATTATCTCTTTCAAGAAGACTGATTCTTCTTTTATCTTCTTCTGATTTTAATCTATAATCAAGAACCTGAGTTTCAAGTCTTGCAGTTCTTTCTTTTAAACCAAGATATTCACCATCACTTGTTCTAAAATCAGTTCTGGCTTTTTCAAAACCAGCAACATGTTTTTCTAAAAAAGCCTTATCTCTTTGAAGTCTTATTTTGTCAGTTCTTAATTCTTCATTATCTCTCTCATATCTTAATCTTTCTTGTTCAGTTAATTCTGTTTTTTTACCTTCAGCAAGTTTAACAGCTTCTTTGTTTAAATCAGCCAAAGCCTCAATAGCCTTGTCTCTGTCTTCTTTTTGCTTTTGCAATTCAAGATTTCTATTGCAAACAGTAGAATAATGTTCTTCAGCTAGTTTAAGCCTATCATATTCTGTTCTTCCAACAATATGAAAACACCCAGATAAAGGCATTAGTGCAAGGGCAAGAGCACTTGCTCTTAAAATTCTTCCAAAATAATTCCTTAAATTATACATAAAATTTCCTAGTTTTAATGCTTTTTAATATTTTATATTTTAGCAACTATATAATAAAGAACATAATCTGTCCAATAAAAAACCCTTATAAACTCCATTTAATTAATAATTCTATACAATTTTTACAAAAGAGAGATGAAAGGAGGTAATATACTATGGCAGAAAAATTAAATCCATTCAATTTTATCCCCCTTATAATTTTTTTGATTGTCTTTGAACAATTAATTCTAATATCTCTAATTTTTCCAATGGAATCACCCCAACACTAACAAGTTTGGTTATATCAACAACTCCGCCTTCTCTAAAAGAAGTATGAGTAAAAGCCTTTCTAAAAGCAATTTCAGCTTCCTCTTTGTTCATAACTACTGCGAGTTTTCCTGTATCATCAAAACTTAACAAATGAAAATTATCTTCTTTAGAATATCTACTTGCATAAGCATAATAATATGGCATCTTGTTATATTTTATTTTTAAAATAAATCACTTCTCTTCATAAATATAAAAAAGAACCGGAAAACAAGATATAAAAAATAAAAAATTTAATAATAACTTGTTTCTCCGAATTCTTCAGATTCAGCTGGTTTTCTTGTTAATAACACTATTAGTATTACTAAAAGTACTACAAAGATTATCACTAGTATTACAGTTAAAATTAAAACTGTATTGTTGCTTGTTATTCCAGTAACTGGGCTTGTTGGTTTGCTATTGTCCACATTAACTGTGAAACTAAGCTTTTTCTCAATCCCTGCTTCTGTATTAACACTAACACCTACTAAATGAGTACCTTCTGTTGCACTGTTAGTTGCTTTAACTTTTACTACAGCTGTCTTGCTAGAATCTGCTCCAACTGCTAAAACTGGTTGATCTATTGAAACAATTAATCCAGTTGTTTGATCAGGAACAATAGAATAAACTACTATCCTGTCATTTGGATTAACTAAAACAACTTCAAAAGTTGTTTCTTCGCCAGTAGCGATTGTTCTTGAAGTTATTGATGGTATAACGCCTGATTGGCTACCAGCACTTTCAACAACAAGTCTTTTCTTAACAATTGTGCTTGTATCATAGTTATAAGCTTCAACAACTACATTGTAGTTTCCTGGTTGAGCATTTCTTGGTATAGCCAAGTAAAGAATTTTATTAGTTGTGTCCCTTATGTCTTCATAGTTGTCTTCAACATATGGAGATAGGTCACCATAATAAACAGTTCTTTCAACTCCTAGTTCAGGTATTGAAACTTTAACATATGTGTTGTCAAGTCTATCGTGTCCGCTGTTTTGTAAAACAACATCAAAAGCAACTGTGTTTCCAGCAGTTACTGTATTTGTTGAATCAACTGATAAGATATTCAAGCTGTAAAGTTCTTTTTGCATTTTTATTGCATAAGCCTTTTCAACTGAAGCCTCACCTTTAGCACTCACTTCAACTTGCAAGTTAAGTCCTTCTGTTATAGATTCAAGGTCCATGCTTGAAGGTAATTGAAGTGTGAATCTTTTCACATATCTGCTTCCATTCACTATTAAAAATCTAGGAGTAGAGGCAGTTATATCTTCTTTATAACCTTCTATAGACACTTTTACTCTAACGTCAGTAACTTCTGCATTTGCAAGAAATTCAACTTCCACTGGAACAGTGTCAGAAACTTCTCCTGCAACAGATGGTGAAGTTGTTGAAGCAACAACACCATTAACTTTAACGCTTGTGATAGTTACAATATCACTAGCAAGCACTGTATTCAAAATCAAAGCCATAGCTAAAAATGCTATAAAAGAAACCAAAATTGCTTTGTTTTTCATGTTAGGTTTTGTTTAAATTTAGTTAATTTTAACACATAAAATCCATTTATAAACATTTCGGTATTGTAATAACTATATAATAATTACAAAAAACATAATGTTTATATAGTATACCAAAGTCTACCATGGTATGCCAAGCATAACTACAATCAAGATATCGACGGAAACAAAGCAAAGACTTGATCATATTAAAGAATATGATAGAGAGACCTATAACGAGCTTGTAAACAAGTTATTTTACATAATTAATGTATGCAGAAAAGAGCCATTAAAAGCTCAAAAAATCTTAGAAAATTTAGACAAAAGAATCAAAAGAAAAATTATAATGAAAAAGAAAATAAAATAAATAAATTTAAAATATTTAATCAATAATTTTTAAAAATAAAATGACAACAAAAGATAATCTTGTAAAGCATCTAGTTGATTCAACTGCAATGATGACGATTGTAAATCCAGTTATGGCTGCAATGGAAGTTTCTCCAATTGTTGGAATGACAAACCAAACATCCATTAATGCAAGAGGTCTTGGAACCCTATTGACTTTTGCAGGCTTAAGTTATGTGTATACAAGAGGCAGAGAGTTATCTAAAAAAACATTTAGAATAACCAAACAAACCAGTGAGAAAGTTAAACAACTGCATGATACTTTATACACTATTGGATATTGTGTTGCTTTAAGCCCACCATTTTATTTAGCAGCAGGTTCAAGAGATTTTAAAGAAATTGCAATGGGAACTCTTGTAAGTGGAGTTTCTGAATTTATTTTAGGAAGTCCAACCGGATATGCTGTAGATTCATTTAAAGATTTTGCGGGAATTGAAGAATCTGAAAGATTGCCAGCACCAATAAAAAGACAGAGTTCAAGAGTTAAAAAAGGACTTATTGTTTTAGTAACTGCAGCATCTATAGCAACACTAGTGGGAATTTACTCAACTAATAATTATATTAATTCTAATTATCAAAACCAAGAGCAGACAAAAACTCAAATAAGTAAATAAAAAATCTTAATATTAATAAATAAAAATAAATAATTAAAATGATAACAAAAGAACAAGTAGAAGCATGGGTAAATAATCTTTCTAAAAATACATGCAAAGGTTGTAATGACAATTGTTGTAATTGTGAAAAACATGCCATATCATTTTCAGCTAAAAATATGGGTCCTTTTGTTGAAGCAGGAATTCCAGTAATAAGTATTGATGAGTTAAGTCCATCTGCTCAATATTTATTTTTAGAGCACAGAACCAAGACAGGCAAAAAGATACACACAATACAAGAAAAACCTGTTCCAATGCCATCACTTGTTCAGTGTGCTGTAGAGGGTATGGACAGTGGAGAAGACAGATATGAAATATATGCAAATAGATTTTGTCCTTTGTATAAAGATGGAAAATGTACTATTCATAGGGATTCTAGAAGACCTGATATTTGTAAAAGTTACCCAATTCTGAGTAATCCGCAAAAAGGAATAGCAACTTTTCTATCATCTTGTAGAGAATTTAACAGGGAAGATTTATATACATCATTCAGACAAAGTTTTCCTGAGTTTCAACTAGTAGACCCTATATTATTCATGTTAAGGGAAACAAGAGAACTACAATTAAAAAGGAGAGCATAAAATGACACAACAATTAACTCAAAAAATTGGAATATGGGCAATGAAACCTGCGTGCAATGCGGTGCATGCTGCTATGATTATAATTTCTATAGCTTATGCAGAAATCAAGAAATAAGAGATGGCAAGTCTTATTGCAGAATGCATGAAAGCCCTCAAAGAGATTTGCTCTGCCAAAACTGGTTTTGTGATTCATCTAGTGATTCTCAGCTAATTGAAATAGCAATTGAGCTTGGAACCGCTCCCTCTAATTACCCCTCTTCCACAATTCCAATCCCTCAATAGAATCTTCAAATGTATAAGGACTTTCATTAATTACTATTATGCTCTTGTCATTAGGCAAATTGCTTAATAATTTCTTCCAATCTTCTCTTTTTGTTTTAAGATGCTTTTTTTCACCTTTTTCACCATACTCAATACCTGAAAAATGGCAATGCCATTCCTTTTCATTAAATAAATCTTTTATTTTCCCATAATCAACCTTTTTATCTCTTGCAAGAATATGTGCAAAATCAATGCAAAAACCACATCCAGTATCTTTCACAAGTCTTGCTATTTGTTCAATACTTCCAAAAACATTAATTTTTCCCATTGTTTCAGGAGCTAATTTTATATTCCATCTATTTTTATGAATTATTTCTTGCATTTCTAAAATAGCCTTTTTTATATTTTCATAGGTGTTTTCTTCATTCATTTTACCATAATAGCCAGCATGAAAAATAACTCTATAAGCTCCAAGTTTCTCACCAATCCTGCAGCATTCAATTATTCTTTTCTTAGAATCTTCAATTATCTTTTTCTCAGTACTATTAAGATTAATAAAATAAGGAGCATGAATAGACAAAGTTATTCCTAGTCTTTCAGCTGCTTTTCTTATTTCCTCACAGTCGCTATCCTTAATATAAATCTGTCTTACAAATTCAATCTCACAAGCTCCCAAGCCATGCTTTGCAAACTCTTCTAAATTTTCAACAGCTTCTTTTACTCCACCAAGACCTGCTGGCCCGAATCTAATATGATTAGATTTCTTACTATCACCAAATCTTATACTTGTCATTTTATCACCTTTACAATTAAAAATAAGTAGTTTAATAATATATTTATATATATCTAATAATTTTAAGTATCTGATGAAAAAAAGAGGACAAATAACAATTTTTATAATTATTGGAGTCTTGACCTAAGTTTACAAGCTAACTTGTAAACTTAGGTTACATTATTGATTATGAAATAGAATGAACTACTCTGTGATAGTAACAAACCAAAAGCTTTAAAAACTAAAATAAGCAATAATGAATATGAAAACTAAACTCATATTTGGCTTGATTAATTCTGAACCTCAAAGCAGATTAGAAGAAATAGATGGTTTAAGAGTGTTAAATCAAACTAGAAATTTAATGTCTGACACAGTTATAGCTACTTCATTAGATATGAAAGAGATTGTAAATTATCTTAGTGAATCAAAAGGGGTAATCTCTTCTAGACTTTTAACAGCAAGAAATTCATTTCAGGTAGATCCTTGTTGCAATGTTGATGACAGTTTAACATTTTTAGATATAGCTTTTGGTAGGGAAGGAGAATTTTTAGAAGAATTAAGAGGAATAAGTGGAGTAAAAGCTGTCATGGAAACTAATGGGATTTATGGTTATGTTGTTATTAGGGATAGATTTGAAGCAAAATCTTTTGAAGGATATTTTAGAGGTAAAGGAATAGTAAGAAGTTCATTTACAACAAGTCTTGAATCAAAATTAGACTTATCAATGCTGGATACTAATTCAGAACACGAAATTAATGGAAGGAATTACCTAGGACAAAATAAATATGAAAATAATTATTGCAATAATTCTGAGTTTAATAGGTCCTATTTTGAGGGATGTAGAAGAATTGCAGAAGATTTAGTGAGCCAGATTAGAAGTATGGGTTCTGCAATTATTTATGCGCCACTAAGAGGAGCAAAACCAATAACTGATATTGTTATGGATTTATTGGGAAAAATTTCAAATGGTTCTCAATTACCAAGAATAGTTTATCCAGTTACATCTAGTTTTGTTAGATATCCTGTTTCACTAGGATTGATGGCTAAAAATGGAATATCTCATGCAAGTGGTAGGTACGCTAATGTCTTGGAATTAAATAGATTAAGCCCAGACCTCGGAGAAGTACAGGATTTTATTTATATTGATGAGATAGTATCTGGTGGTATGATGATGGGCCATTGCAATGAAATGGTTGGACAAAAAAAATATCATGCTTCAGATGATACACATAATGGAATACTCGATGAAGGAATCTTAAGAGATATAGTTGAAAGAGGCAAATTAAAAGTTCATGTTTATGGGCTTGCAGATTCACAAGGTAGGAAATTTACAGAACCTAATTTAAAAAAATTAAGAAAATTTGAATCAGAAGGACTCATGAGATTTTTTTATTCTCCTGTAGACCGTCTTGTAACAGAAGATAATAGGTATGTTTTAGGAACACATTTCCTAAACTTTAAAAGAGGACCTCATTGCGTTCCAATGATAGATAAGGGCAAAAATTATAATGAAAGAGAGCAATTTATAAAAGATTTCAAATTATACACACCAAACTAAAATGGCAGACGAATATATTCATAAACCAAGCATAGGATCAATTGAAGCATGTAGAAGCGAACATGAATTAATTAAAAGATTACTTGATGCAATATATGAAAGAGGAGATATAAAAGGCTACCAATCTTTGATTATTAAATCACAGAGCGAAGCAGTAGGCAATTGGATTTTATCTGATTTTAATAGAATTACTAATAGAAGATTTCCATTTCTTTTTTTAGCAATAGAATATAAAGAAAAAAGAGAAAATCTTGATGAGATTGTAAAAAGAGGATATGAACCCTTAAAAAATTAAGGATTTTTGGTCAATAAATTAATTAATTTTGTTTTTAAAGGAGTACTGCCCTCTATAAGTCTCGTTTCAATATCACCGGTTTCACTCTTCCTAAAAATTGTTATAGGGCGAGTTGATTCTAGATTAACATCTTCTGGTATTAAATAACGAGATTCTTGTATTGTAACATCTATATTTGATGGAAGATTGTTTCTTTTAACAGCTCCTCTAAGCGATGTTTCTGTTTGACCTAAGGTTTGTTGATGTAACAAAAGCTTAAATCTAACCTTTGGGTTTTCTTTAGCCATATCAATTATTACTTGATTTAACAACTCATTCGCAGAACCTCCACTAACAACCGATTCTGTAATGGCAATACTTTTAGTATTAGGATTTGTAGTTAAGAATTCATTTATAGAATCAGAAAGCATACTGTTTTGTTCAGACCTTGTTAAAGTTTTATATCTTTGAGAAGGATTTCCTGTTTCTATTTTTTTTGGCACAGAACCAGCAGATAGTTCTAATCCATTTATTTCTTTGTATCTTTCTGTAAGAAGATCTGCAAGAGTTGAACCTCCCCTGTCAGTACCAATAACTAAATCAACTCCATCCAATTCTCTTGCAAGAGAATCGATAGATCGCCTATTTTCTTCAATAATAGGTTCATAAATTTGTCCAGAATATCTCCTACCTTCTTTTAATAAATCCACATCTGAAGACCTAATATTATTATCAAAATTATTAATAACACGTTCATAGTATTTCCTATCTTTAGAAGTAGATTCAACAGAAGTCCAACTATTAGGCCCATTGCTATTATGCACAACAATTTCATCATCAAGAACAAAATTTTCATATCCCCTTACCTCAAGATTATACACTGGAAAGGGTTCTTTTGTTTTAACATCAATAATCTTTGTTATCCTTGCTTTCTTCCCATTAACAGTAAAAAGCTCATCTCCAACCTTCAAATCTTTTGCTGTAACCCATGTTCCATTAATAAGAAAGGGATGCTCACTCGTAACTCTTAATTCACCTTTTTTATTAAGGAGATTATCAAAAATATTTGAATTAAAACTAAATGCAGAAACTCCTAAAATGAGTAATGCTATAAAGAATAAAACAAACATCCATCTTTTTTTCATTATATGACAAGTAATCAACAGTTTTTTAATATTTCTAACCTACTAACAGTTATATCTCTCAGCCCTTATTTTATCCTGAGCATTTGCATTTTAGTAATTATAATTATTAAGAAATGCAAGTGTGAGGAAACAATTGAATAGTTACCCCCATTAAGCATATATTAAAAGGTTTATTTTAAATTTTTAAACTGCCCTTCAATCTGCCCAACATTCTGAAGTATGTATTTATGCATTCTCTGGATTATTATATCCTGTATTCCTTCTTTCAATTCCCCAGTGCATGAATTTAAATCTCCTTCAGAAGAAAATGCATTTCCCTTAAGGACATTGCAATTCATGCTTTTTCCCTCAAGTTTCTGATTTTCAATATTTCCCTGTTTTAGAACCATCAACATCACCTTTACTTCGCATTTTGAATTATCAGTAGATTTCCCCTGAATCTGATAAAGCCACGAAGCCTGATCATCTTCTTTTATTACACTGGCTTTTTTGCACTTTTCAAATGCTTGTTTAAAACAGTCTTCAGTTTTGCAAGATGTTTCATAAAAGAAAAAATAATAGGTCAATGAAACAACAAGTATAAATGCAAGTATTACCAATGAAACAAACAATTTTTGATATATTTTATTATAATCTTTTTTTTCTTCACCCATTTTTATCCCATAAATAAATAATATCGTATCTTTAAAAACATATTGTTTAATTTAGAATTACATACTAACTAAATTTATCTTAGTATCTGAATAAACAAAATTCGAAGCAATTAAATTGCTGCATCCAACTCTTTCACAGGCTTCAATTATTCTAGGAGTAGCAGTTCCATCAATTGCAATTACATAAGGAGTTTCATCAAACCTCATGAATTGAAGCTTGCCAAGTGGAAATTTCTGAATAACTTCTAATTTTTCATTAAATGCAATTGCTCCCCTTGAACCAATTAAATCATTAACCTCTTCTTTTATCTGTTCTTTTTCCTTAGCAGTCATTTTCTTAACTTCTGTTTTAGATTTTGTCTTTTCTTCAGCATATTCTCTTCTTTCTTCATTACGATTATACCTGTCCTCTCGTTCACCTCTATCATATCTTCTAACTCCCCTTGTTCTGCTATTTCCAAGATATTCAGAAACAGGAACTTTTTTTCTCAGAGCCTGAAGTATTTCTTTTTGAGTTAGTTCTTCTACTTCTTTTCCTTCAGGAGCCATTGCAATAAAATCAACTTTTGCATTTTCAGTAACATTCTTAATAATCAAATTTCCACCCCTATCACCATCAACAAATAATATTACAACAGATTTTTGTTTTGAAAGTTCAATAACACTATCAGGAAGTTTTGTTCCATTCATTGCAATTACATTCTTCACACCATTCTTCAATAAATTAATAACATCAGCTCTTCCCTCTGCAATAATCAGTTCTTCACCACTTACATCACCACAAGGAAGATTTTCAGTTCCATATGTTTGCATTTTAGATATTTTAGCAGAATCTTTTATTTCTGAAGTCATTTCAGAAAGTTCTCCACCACTATCTCCAAGTTTTTCCATTAATTTTTTTGCTCTTTCTAAGATATAATCTCTCTTACTTCCCCTAACATCTTCGATTTCAGTAACTTCTATGTGAGTATCACTTGGACCAACTCTTTCAATTGTTTCAAGAGCAGCACCAATTATTGTTGTTTCAGTCTTATCCATTGCACTAGGAACTTCAATTTCACCTGTTGTCTTCCCATCTTTGTAATTTGCATTGACTTCAATTCTTCCAATCTTTCCAGATTTCTGCAATTCACGCATCTCCATATCATCGCCGAGAAGTCCTTCTGTTTGGCCAAATAAAGCTCCGATTATATCAGGTTTTTCTACAGCTCCATCTGCTTCGAATTTTGCATGAATTATGTATTTTATTGATACAGGACTTATTTTTGCCACTTTGAATTTCCTCTCCCTTTACAGGGAAATATAGGACAGAAAATTAATAATTTTCTGTATGTCAGAAATTTTTAATTTCTGAACACTCAAAATCCAATAAGGATTTTTTTGTTTCAAAAAACCTCTTTGCCAAAACCGAAGGTTTTCGCTGTTTTTTGAATCTTTAATTGTTTATATTAAAACTAACAAATTACTTAAGAATTCTTAACCCTACTTCAATTTCTATTAATATCTATTCTTTGTATTATTGGTGAATATGATTTTAAAGATCAGTCTGATTAATAATCTTTTCTGTAATCTGATAATCTATAATGATTATCAATAACTCTTCCTATTTATAAACCTTTCCAACTGCCAAATAAAGAAAAATTTGATATATCAAGGAAAGAAGCATTTGTTTTTAAACTTTATCCTAATAAAGAATATAAATAATTTTGACAAAAAACTTTAAATACTCTAATGATAATATAAAATCAATCAAAAAAATGAGGTTAAAATAATGTCTGAAGTAGATTTTGACGAAGAGGATGAAACGATTTTAGATGCAATTGATGAAGACGAGGAATTTGAATAAATCCTTTTAATATTTTTTATTTCTTTTTATATATTTTATCTTTTTTCTGAACAAGATTTAATATTCAACATATAATAATTTTTATTTTTGTATAAATCCATAACAATTTTTATAGACTCTATCTTCAACACATTTTCTTTTCCCATTCCATCCACCATATGGAATATAGTTAGGATTTAAAGAAATCTGTTCTTTAAAATGTTCTCTCCAGCTGGGTCTGATTAAAACCTCCGTGATTTTGTTTTAATCAGACCCCGCTAACCTACTTACTTAAGTAATTTAGGCAATTGCTATTACATCCATTTTGTGCATCTCTTAATACAAGTCTTTGTTTTCTATTATCAGCTCCATCAGCATCTCCTTGTCTGATTGGTTGTAGAACTTGATAAAAACAAGGATGATTCATAACATACAATCTTCTATCAGCCCTCTTATCTAAAGCCTCTGCTTCAGCTCTTCTCCTGCAAGTATATGTGTCTGGTTGCGCATCTTCTAAAGTTCCTATTGACATTTTTTCCTCCAGGTGGCCTTCAGATTTTATAATCTGAACCAGCCCCCAATTTAATTAAGCTTCCTCAGAAATTTCAACCAAATAGTCTAGAACTAATCATCATATAGAACTACACATCCGGTTTAAATTCCCGGATTTACCAAAAGTAATAGAAGCTAAAGCTAGAAAAATTCTTGTTTGAATTTAAACTAACTTTTTTCATAAAATAAAACAGAAAAACAAGTTTATAAATATTTATATTATTTACTAGCCATACTTTCATGTGCCTTTGAATAATCAATTAATTTTCCCTTAAGATTATTCCATTTCATTACAGTCACTATATTTCCCATATCGTATTTTTGTGGATCTCTTTCAAGGCTTTTCAGAAAATCCTCACAATCTAAAAATCCAGCTGATTTAAACTCATCTGGTCTAACTAATCTTAATTCAGGATGATAACTTGATGCAACATTGGCCTGCATGCACCAATTTCCTTCAGGAGAACATAAAACTATTGGCAATGCTCGTTTTAAGGAGCAATGAACTGGTGTTAAAGTCTGATAATCAATAAGTCCTTCTAAAATTGCTGTATTTATTTTTCCAGAAATAATTGCATCTCGAACATCAAAACTTGCAGGAAAAACCAGTGCTTGTAATTTAAAAGACATTTTATTATAAATTCTTAATTATTATTTGTTTAAAAGGATTGTTGTCCTTGCCATTGATATAACCAAGGTCTTTCTTTTCTATTATTAACAAATAATTGGACAAAATCTTCAAGTCTCATTCTTTTTCGTGGATCAATGCTAGGATACCCCTCTGGATTAAATTCAGGGTTTTCAAAAAATCCGCCAAATAACTCAGTAAGTTCATCATCAACTAAAACAGAAAGTCCCCTAAAGTATGCTATCTCAGCAAATCTTTGAACACAATCACTAAAATGAAATCCCCCAACTCGAAGTTCTCTTACATTTCCAATTTCATCTAAAACATAGTTAGAATCCTCTTGTATAATAGTATGTTGTCCATTAACATAAATTAATCTATCTGATTCTTTAATATCTAAATGAGGAGAAATAGTTGCACCTCTTGATAAAACATAATTAATGGAAAATCCTTTTTGCCTATATCTTGCATCAATGCATTGATTCAATGCTCGAGAATATCTCTGGCCATACTCAAGATTTCTAAAAGGAATCCATTCAGTTCTAACAACTTCTTTCTCTTCCTCAGTTACACAGGCATCCATCCTTTTTTCAAAAAAAGAATCTTGAGGACAATCATACATCCAACCTCTACAAATTATTTACCAATCAATGACTCCAATTTCAGGATATAAAAAAACAAACGCAGGTTTTATTTGTTCCATCATTCCTAAGAAAATAAATCCTTTAAAAATATTTATATATCTAATAATTTTAAATATTAAATGAATAAAAGAGGACAAATAACCATTTTTATGATTATTGGAGTTTTGATTGTATCTGCCATATTTTCAGTACTTATTTTTAACTCATTAAAAAAAGGAAGTATTTCAAATAAACAATTATATCCCGAAATACAAGAAATTCAGGATTCAATGGAAAGTTGTGTAAATGAAAGAGCAATAGATGCAGTTAGGCTAATTGGATTTAATGGAGGGCATATAACTATTCCAAAGGAGAATATAAACACTGAAATTGGCAGAATATCTTACGGATATCTTAAAGGAGAGAATATTTTGCCAAATAAGCAAGAAATAGAGAATGAAATTTCTTCATATATTAAAGAATCCTTGCCTTTTTGTTTGAATGAATCTAGATTTTCAGATAAAAAGATTACATTTCAAAATACTAACGCAAAAACAAAAATAGAAGATTTTATATTAATTGAAACAACAACTCCAATATCATTAATAGAAAATGAACAAGCAATAACTTCTGACATGACTATTGCAGTAACAATAGAGTTGAATTTTAACAAAATTTTAGAGACTTCAAACAAAATAGTTGAAAGTCAAAAAAATACCAAAGAATATGTTTCAGTTAATACTTTAGCAGGACTTGATAAGGATGTTTATTTTGATTTTATAGATGAAAATAATGTCCTTTTTATTATCTCAGATGATAATACAAAACTTAATGACATTAAATATACATTTGCATTTGCAGTTAATACAAAATGAGAAAGATAAAAACTATATTGATTGGAATAATCATAATAATATTATTTGGAAATTTTTTATGTTCTGCTGAAGATATATATAAAAAATATAATATTAATGATAACGGGAAGATCGGGGAAAGTAATTTTCCGGAAAATTTTAATGAGGCTTCAAATTATCTTAGGAATAGTTATGTGAGTTATTTAAAGCAAATTTCAACATATTTAGAAGTGGGAATTGGAGATAGTGCTAGAGGGGGTTCAGTTGAATTTTCAGGAGACGAAAACAATGATTTTCTGGTTATTAAGGATAAAAATGCAAATGAATTAATCAAAATAAGGTTAGCTAAAGATGTAAAAATTGAATATGATAGAATCAAACAAGAATTAAAAATAACAGGACAAAGAATATTTAGTATTGCTGGGAGTGATGGAGTTGTAAGGAAATTTGATGGACTAGATACAGATTCTATATTTAGAATAGGGAAGAATGGAGAATTAAACTACGCAGAATTCACATCAAAATATGGTGGAAATTATGAAATTGAATATAAAGGAAAAAAGTATTTATTCAAAACCAAGGAAAAAGGAAAAGTAATGTTTGATCCTGAAAAAAAGAAGATAACTGGAGAAAATATTGAAAGTTTTATATCTAATGGAGAAGTAAAATCGTCTAAAAAATTTGAAGCCGAAATAGATGAAAATGGAAAAATATCAAAAATATTCATTGATAAAGGAGAATTTGTATCAATTTTTGGAGAAGTATTCTCTTCAAAAAAAGGAAATTTTAATGTGTTCTTTACAGAACAAGACTTATCGAAAGTAGCTGGTGATGCAGTTTATATTGGCGATAAAAAAAATACTTTCAAAGGAACCATAATTGTTGATCATCTCTCAAGCTTTAGAAATAAAGATGCCGCTAGTTCAAATTTTCATTTTGAGGGGAGGAGTGATGATTCTTTAGTTGACTTTAATAAAGAAACCTCAATTTTTGATGTTAAATCCGGAAACTCTATGTTTCATAATTTCAAGCATGAGGTTGTTGTTGAAAATGGGGAGGCAAAATTAAAGCTTAGAGATAAAACCTTTCAAACATCTGACTCATTTGGTTTTACTTACACTAACAGAGAAAATGCTAAAATTTCGGGTTTTCTTGATGAAAAAGAGAATTCTTATGCTATATCTGCAACACTTCCTAATGGAAAGAATTTTGCCTATTCAGTTCCTCTTTCAAATATAGGCAATAGTTTTACTGAAAATTCTGCATTGATAATGCAGACAAAAGATTTTCAAAAGAAACTTATTGAAAGTGAAATTTCACGGCTTCAAACAGAATTAGGAAAGGCAAAGGATAATCCAACTAAAGAAAAAATTCAATTAGATATATTGAAAAGTCAGGTTAATTTGGGGATTTTAGATGGAGAAACTTATGCTAATTCAAAATATAGAATTGAAGAATTCTTGAAAACATCAAATGAACCATCTATAAAAGCTGAAGCATTAAGCTTAATTGCAGATTTAGCAACTAAAAATTCTGCTGGTTTTGATATTCCTAAAATGTTTAGAATAACAACTCAAACAATTACAGGAGCTAGTTTAGGAGGTTCTTTAACAACTCCTCAAGCATTGGAGTTTGAAGTTAATTCTCAAAATAAAGTTGTTGCATATATTGTTGATGGAAAAAGATATGAATATAATGGGCAAGCAACTGAGAAACCAACAAGTTTAACCTCTGATTCATTAGGAGTTATTGATTCCTTGATTTACAACAGAGGTTCATTAAATGCTTTAAGACAAGCAGGTTCATTATACATAAGAAATTCATTTGAAACACTCGGTTTTGGAAGAGAAACAACAGAATATCTGCAAGCAGTAGGATATTCAGAAGAAGCAAGAAAATTTCTTGAAATTGCAAGAGCAAATGCAGTTGAATCTGGAAACAAAGAATTAGTCTCAAGAATTGATTTTGGAATAGCAGAGAGCTATATTGCTTCAAGAGATTATGATAAGGCAAATGAATTATTAAGTGGATTGAGTCCAAAAGAGAATTCAGATTCTATAATGTCCAGAGCAACAATGATGCTCGCATCAATAAAATATCAGGAAGATCCAATCAAGAATGCTCAAGAAATTTATGATTCATTGACAAGATCTATTTATATGGATCCAACAAATGATGATGCAAGAAACATGAAAGATAGATTAAAGGAAACAATTCTTGCGCATTATAGAAATCTTGCATTTTCTGAATCAAAATTAACTGATGCAAATATAGATGCAATGCTTGGAGCAGGACATGGAAATGAAAGATGGTTTATGGATGCATTTTCAATAGCACTTCAACCAGCAACAAATGCTTATTTAGGTTCTCAAGGGAAAATAGATGAATTATTAAAACAACAACAAGCAAATTATAATTTAGGAAATGAGAGATGGGTAGCATCAACAACTTTGGAGAGATTAACTCAAAATGGAGTTGATTTAAGGGGATATGCCGAAGGAACAAATCTTGAAAGATTCAGAACGATTTATGAAGCAAATCATTATACAGATTCAATGTCATTAGCTGAAATTGATAGTTACATGAAAAGAGCGGGAATTGATTCAACTAATCCCAATTCATTTCAAGCAGGAATTCCAAAAATGATGGAATTAATTGCTAGTGAAAGAAGCAGCGAGGCCTCATCAAAATTTCAAACAGATGCTATGAGAGCATTATTTTTAATGAATTCTGTTGACAAATCAATTCAAAATGATGCAACATTATACAAGCTTGTCGCAGGTGAAACTTCCATAGCAAACATGCCATTTTTAGGAAATTCAAATGAATTATCCAGTGCATTATCAAGAGACAGAATTGGAACTGAAATTAAATTATCTGGAAAAGAAAATGCATTATTAATTGCAGCTGATGTTGTTTTAAGCCCAGTATCCTATATTGGATTATCTTCTGCATACGGGGCAGGAAAAACAGCAAGTTTTTTTGGAAGAGAAATTGGGGGACAAGCCTTGCTAGGAAGTGGTGCAGATATTGTGTCTAGAATTAATCCTGAACTAGGTTTAGTTGTAAATCTAGGGGCAGGGCTATATGGGTTAAAAGGAGCGGCAGGTGAAAAAAAATTAAATCTTGCCTACGAGACTGCAGTTAATGAAGTTGGAGAGGCTAGGGCAATTGTAAGGGGAACAACAAAAAATGATGTCAATGCTGCAATGGATTATTATAGGGGAACAAAAGGATTCAAAGAAGAGGGAAATGGAGTTTTTACACATTTAGAAACAGGACAGAAAGTCCATGTAACCTCATCAGCTGATTTTGTTCCTGAAGGATTTCAAAGAGTTCAAACTTCTCCAATAGCCGTGGAAAATGCAGGAGAAGATCTCGTGCAAACTAGCAAGAATATTGAAGGAGAAGCAAAACAAAGAGATATAGCTATTAGTGGAGCTGCTACAGAGTCTAGGGCAATGAATCCAGAAACAGGTTTAGGAACAGGATGTTTTTTAGCTAATACAAAGATTACTATGTTTGATAATTCACAATTAAACATTCAAGATATATTGAAAGGGAATTATATTACTGCCTTTGATATTTATGAACAAAAACCAGTTAAAGCAGAAATTACAGAAACCTTTGTAAGAAATGAAACAGAGTATTATATTATTGATTATGAAATAAAATAAACTACTTTGTAATAGTAACAAATAGCAAAGTTTAAAAACTAAAATAATCAATAATTGATATGAAAAATAAACTAATATTTGGCTTGATTACTTCTGAATCTGGAAACAAATTAGAAGAAATAGATGATTTAAAGGTATTAAATCAAACTAGAAATCTAATGTCTGAAACAGTTATAGCTACTTCATTATATATGAAAGGCAGATTAAAATAAAATGACAATACTAGAAAATTCATATGGTAATGGAACCTTTTCAGTTGCAATTTGTGACGATTGTAAAGAGTATAAAATAGAAAATAATCCAAACCTAATATTTCATGGGATAAATTCCGAGCATCTTAGAAAACAATCTAGCCCTATTC